>NZ_JASGSR010000064.1:0-47732 GCF_040446015.1 Bradyrhizobium sp. INPA03-11B | reverse complement strand
ACGCAATTCCAGAACGTCATCCCATGGGTGATGATCGCGCCCTTGGGCTGACCCGTGGTGCCCGAGGTGTACATGATGGTCGAGATGTCATCGAGCGTGACCTCCTCGAACCGTTCGAGCGGCCTGGCCGCCGCGATGCCGGCTTCATAGGCGCCGCCCGCGCCGAGCCGCACGGTCGACGCGACATCGCAGAGTTTGGCGACCGCAAGCGCGGTCTCGGCGAGGTCGTCGTCATGGATCATCACCTTCGGCGAGGCGTCGGCGGTGATGTAGCGCAGCTCGGGAACGGTGAGGCGGGTATTGAGCGGCAGGAAGACCGCGCCGATCCGGAAGCAGGCGAACTGGATCTCCAGCGTATCCGTGGTGTTCAGCGCCAGTACCGCCACCCGGTCGCCGCGCGCAACCTTCAGCCCGTCACGCAGCCAGGCGGCTAGCCGCGACACGCGGGCGTCGAGCTCCGCATAGCTGAAGCGGCGTCCGCTTGCGAGATCGACAAGCGCCATCTTTTCCGGCGTGCGCCGGCGATGATGCGCGATCCAGTCGTAGTAACGAACCGGCACATGTCCCTCCTCTGGAACGGCAGTCTTGCGCCGCCTGTTCCTGGCTCGATTGATGCCATGAATTGGCAGTGGAGGGGGCGTATCGGGATACTGTCTTGCGTTTAGTGGCTGGCGGGTGGCCAGATGGAAACCCGTTCCGGCGGACAGCCACTCGACGCAAGTGGCCCAGGAAAAATCCGGACATCGTCGGATCCGGGAATCAGGGAGCACGCGGATGGCAAACCCGTTCTACACCGCCGAGCATGAGGCCTTTCGCGAGGTGATGCGGCGCTTTGTGGCCAGGGAAATCGAGCCTTATGCCCATCAATGGGACGAGGAGGGCGAGTTTCCGCGCGAACTCTATGCCAAGGCGTCCGAGGTCGGGCTGCTCGGCCTCGGTTTCCCGGAAGAATATGGCGGGGTCGCCGCCGACCAGTTCATGAAGATCGTGGCCTCGCAGGAGCTGGCGCGGGCCGGTGCCGGGGGCGTCTCCTCGAGCCTGATGAGCCATACCATCGGCTCGCCGCCGATCGCGCGTGCCGCCCGCCCCGAGGTCAAGGCGCGGGTGCTGCCGGAGGTGCTTGCCGGCAAGAAGATCTCCGCGCTGGCGATCACCGAGCCGAGCGGCGGCTCGGATGTCGCGAACCTCCGTACCAAGGCGCAGCGCGACGGCGACCATTACGTCGTCTCCGGCGAGAAGACCTTCATCACCTCGGGGATGCGCGCCGACTATCTGACGGTTGCGGTGCGCACCGGCGGCGAGGGTCCCGGCGGCGTCAGCCTGCTCTTGATCGAGGGCAATACGCCGGGCCTCTCCCGTACCAAGCTGAAGAAGATGGGCTGGTGGGCGTCGGATACCGCGACACTTCATTTCGATGAGTGCCGCGTGCCGGTCGAGAACTTGATCGGCGAGGAAGGCCAAGGCTTCAAGATCATCATGCAGAACTTCAACAGCGAGCGCATGGGCATGGCGGCGAGCTGCACTGCCTATGCCCGCGTCTGCCTCGACGAGGCGGTCGCCTATGCCAAGGAGCGCAAGACGTTCGGCAAGCCGATCGCCCAGCACCAGGTCATCAGGCACAAGATCGTCGACATGGCGCAGAAGGTCGCGGCGTCCCAGGCGATGCTGGAGATGCTGGCGTGGCGGCTCGGCCAGGGCGAAAGCCCGGTCGCCGAGATCTGCATGATGAAGAACCAGGCGACGCAGACGATGGCGCATTGCGCCTCCGAGGCGGTGCAGATCTTCGGCGGCGCCGGCTTCATGCGCGGCGTCAAGGTCGAGCGCATCTACCGCGAGGTCAAGGTCAACGCCATCGGCGGTGGCACCGAGGAGATCATGAAGGATCTCGCGTCAAGGCAGATGGGACTGTGATGGATTTTGCTCCGTCATTCCCCGGTGCGCAATTGCGCACCTGAGGGCGACGCGGAGCGCGAGCCCGGAATCCATCGGGCAGCAGATTCGATGTGAAATGGATTCCGGGCTCGCCGCTTCGCGTCGCCCCGGAATGACGAGGTAAGAACCATGCTCTTCACCGCCGACCACGACGAACCGCGCCGGCTCTTGCAAAAATTCATCGCGGCCGAGATCAATCCCCATGTCGACGAATGGGAGAAGGCCGACATCTTCCCGGCGCATGAGCTGTTCAAGAAGCTCGGCGATCTCGGTTTCCTCGGCCTCAACAAGCCGGTCGAGTTCGGCGGCCAGGGACTCGATTACTCCTACGCGCTGATGATGGCCGAGGAGCTCGGTGCGATCACCTGCGGCGGCGTGCCGATGGCGATCGGGGTGCAGACCGACATGGCGACGCCGGCCCTGGCGCGGTTCGGCTCCGACGAGGTGCGGCGCGAGTTCCTGGCGCCAGCGATTGCCGGCGACCAGGTCGCCTGCATCGGCGTCTCCGAGCCCGGCGCCGGCTCCGACGTCGCCTCGATCAAGACCAATGCACGCTCCGACGGCGACGACTACGTCATCAATGGCGGCAAGATGTGGATCACCAACGGCACCCAGGCCGACTGGATTTGCCTGCTCGCCAACACCAGCGACGGCCAGGTCCATCGCAACAAGTCGCTGATCTGCGTGCCGATGAAAACCAAGGGCGTCCAGGTCGCGCGAAAGCTCGACAAGCTCGGCATGCGCTCGTCGGATACGGCGCAGATCTTCTTCGACAATGTCCGGGTGCCGAAGCGCAACCGGATCGGCGAGGAAGGCCAGGGCTTCACCTACCAGATGATCCAATTCCAGGAAGAGCGGCTGTGGGGTGCCGCGGCCTGCCTGAAGGCGCATGAGTTCATCATCAACGAGACCATCGAGTATACCCGCAACCGCAAGGCATTCGGCGGCTCGATCCTCGATAACCAGGTGGTGCACTTCAAGCTTGCGGAGATGCAGACCGAGGTCGAGCTCTTGCGCTCGCTGATCTATCGCGCCGCCGAGGCGTTGGTGGCGGGCGAGGATGTGACCCGGCTTGCGACCATGGCGAAATTGAAGGCCGGCCGGCTCGGTCGCGAGCTCACCGATGCCTGCCTGCAATATTGGGGCGGCATGGGTTTCACCAACGAGACGCCGGTCAGCCGGGCCTATCGCGACAGCCGCCTGACCTCGATCGGCGGCGGTGCTGACGAGGTGATGCTCATGGTATTGTGCAAGATGATGGGCACGCTGCCCGGCCTGAAGAAGGGAAACGCCTGATGATCACGCTCTATCACTGCGACGCCGCGCGCTCGTTCCGCCCGCTGTGGATGCTGGAGGAGCTCGGGCTGCCCTATGAGCTGAAGATGCTGCCGTTCCCGCCGCGCGTGTTCGCCAAGGAATATCTCGGCATCAATCCGCTCGGCACCATCCCGTTCATGATCGACGGCGAGACCAGGATGACGGAGTCCTCCGGCATCTGCCATTACCTCGGCACCAAATATGGCCCGACGCCGCTGATCGTGGGCGTCGACGAGCCGGCCTATGGCGCGTTCCTGAACTGGATGTATTTTTCCGATGCGACGCTGACCTTTCCGCAGACATTGGTGCTCCGCTACAGCCAGCTCGAGCCGGAGGAGCGGCGCAATCCGCAGGTTTCCGGCGACTATGCAAAATGGTTCCTCGGCCGCCTGCGTGCAGTGGAGGCCGCCGCGGCGAAGTCGGAATTCCTCTGCGCGGAACGCTTCACGGCCGCCGACATCACGAACGGTTATGCGCTCCGGCTCGCCAGCAATATCGGCCTTGCCAAGGATTTCGGGCCGAATGTCGCGGCCTATTGGGCGCGGCTGCAGCAGCGCGACGGTTACCGGCGCGCGGTGGCGTCGGAGCAGAAAGCCGGGCTGGAACAGAATGTTGCGCCGCGCCCGCGGCCTTGATCGCGCCGGCGTCGATGTGTCTCGGAATTGATCCAGCGCGTCGGTGACAGCTTGCGAATTTGCGCTATGGTAGCTCCGCCGCAGCGGCCCAAAGAGCCGCGCGAGGAGGAACCGCCATGGACGCGATCGTGGACGCGAAGTGCCAGAATTCCGGCCAGCAGCAGTCCGGTCACCGGATGCTGATCACGCCGGAGCGGGTGTTCTATGCCGGGCTGCTCGGCCGCCCCCGTGAACGCTGCCCCGGCGCATTCCACGTCTATGTCGCGATCCGCGACGGCTTGCACCTGTCGACCAGCGAGGGCCGCGAGTCCCGTGGCGAACTCGCGGTGACGATGCCGAACCTGCGCCACACCATCACCAGCGAATATCGTTCCGCGATCTGCGTTGCGATCGAGCCGGAGAGCGTGCCCGACGGCACGCTGGAAGCGGTCGCCCGCCGCCTGCAGGGACCGGACTCTCATTTGTTCGCGAACCGGATCCGCAACGCTTATGCGACGCTCGCCGAGATGCAGCATCGTGACGCCATCGCGAATGCCGAGTTCGACACCATGTGTTTCGGCGACGCGCTGCCGCAGCGCGTGCTCGATCCGAGGGTCGTGCGCGCGATCGGCCGCATCGGGCAGTTCTCCGGCGAGCCGGTGACCGCGGCAGGCTGTGCCGCCGAGGCCGGGCTGTCGCCCTCGCGCTTCCTGCATCTGTTCAAGGAGGAGACCGGAATCTCGTTCCGCTCCTTCCGCGCCTGGAAGCGCGCGCGGCATCTGCTGCATTTCGCCAACCAGGACATCAACCTCGCGCATCTCGCGCAGGATATCGGCTATCCCGACAGCACCCATTTCAGCCACTCGATCCGCCGCTTCTATGGCCTGAAGCCGCGCGCGATCTTCTCCGGCTCGCGCGATCTTGCGATCTACCGGACCGGGCAGGAACGCGCGCTGACGTAACCTTCCGTCGTCCCGGCGAAGGCCGGGACCCATAACCACAGCCGGTTATTGTTTCAAAAGCCCGCTGCCATCCCGCATCACGGATAGATCACGCGGTATGGGTCCCGGCCTTCGCCGGGACGACGGTGAGATTTGCCTCCACCCTTACAAATTCGCGCCCTGGATCACCTCGCCGAACCGCAACCAGCCGGGCCCTTCGATCCGTTGCAACTGCAACTGCTGCAGCGGATGATGATTGGTCGGGCTGGTGTTGACCTTGATGCCGGGCAACAGCGTCGGGACGTAGACGTCTTTCAGATTGTTCGCCTGCGCCATGATGTTGTCGCGGCTGAAATTGCCCTTGCACTGCTCGAGCACGATCTTGAGCACGTTCGCCACCATATAGGCGTAGAGGTTGTAGCCTTCCTTCGGATTGCCGTCGGGGAAGTATTTTTCCATGAAGGCGAGGAAATCCTTCACGCCTTGATCATTGGTCCAGGCCGGATCGGCAACGTCCTTGATATAGGCCGACGAGATCGTGCCCTGCGCCTTGTCGAGGCCGACGGGGACGATGGTCGAAGACAGCGACGCAGCACCGCTGGCGATGAAATGCATCGGCTTCCAGCCGAGCTCATAGATCTTGCGGATCGACTGCGCGCAGAACTTTGCCGTGGTGCCCGAGATCAGCACATCAGGGTTGGCGCCGCGCAAGGCGACGATCTGGGAATCGATCGTGGGATCGGTGACCTCGTGCGAGGCGACGACGGCCGATGTCGCGAACCGCTCGCCCAGCACATCCTTGGCGCCGGCGACGAAGTCCTTGCCGAGATCGTCGTTCTGGTAGAGTACCGCGAACTTCGCGTCCTTGTGCTGGCTCAGCGCATATTTGACGAACACCTGCGCCTCGGTCCGCGCGCTCGGCGCGAAGCCCATGGTCCACGGATAAGACTTGTAGTCGCCCCATTTGTCGCCGTTCACCGACAGGAACAGATGCGGCACCTTGGCGGCGTTGATGTATTTGACGACGGCCGAATTCGGCGCGGTGCCGAGCATGTTGAACAGGAAGGCGACATTGTCGCTCTCGATCAGGCGGCGCACCTGCTCGACCGTCTTGGCCGGATTGAACGCATCGTCGTAGTAGATGTACTTGATCTGCCGGCCGGCGATGCCGCCCTGCTCGTTCAGCATCTTGAAATAGGCTTCCTGGCACCGTGCCTGCACACCGAGCGCCGACACCGGGCCACTCAGCGAAGTGGTGCTGCCGATCCTGATCTCGGTCGCGGTGACCCCGGGTGTGTCTTCGGCCAGCGAAGGCCGGAGGCCCGTGGCTGCGGCTAGCCCCGCGCCTGCCGCGCCGGTGAGCCATCTGCGCCGGTTGATCGAGACCATGACGTTCTCCCCGTGATGCCGGCTTGTTGCGCCGCTTCTGCTTGAAGTAGAGCCTACGCGTCACGTGGGCTCGGCGTCTTGTGTTAACCGGCTGGCGGCGAATTACGGCGCGGGCGCATTGACTTAGCCAGTCAACGCAAGATGGCGCGAAGACAAATTTCTCATCATGGGAAAACCAGCAGCGCATGTGCACTGCAAAGCGGACAAGAGACCCATGAGCGACAAGGCCGTCATCACCTGCGCGCTGAACGGCGTGCTTACCGACCCGAAGCAGCACAACGTTCCGGTGACGCCGGAACAGATGGCGCGCGAGGCCAAAGCCGCGTTCAACGCCGGCGCCAGCATCATGCACATCCATCTGCGTCAGCAGGAGCCGAACAAGGGCCACCTCCCGTCCTGGGACGTCGGCGTCAGCAAGGAGATCCAGCAGGCGATCCGCGAGGCCTGCCCCGGCGTGATCATCAACCACACCACCGGCACGTCGGGCCCGAACTACCAGGGCGCGCTCGATTGCGTGCGCGAGACCAGGCCGGAGATCGCCGCCTGCAACGCCGGCTCGCTGAACTATCTGAAGGTCAAGGCCGACAACACCTGGGCCTGGCCGCCGATGATGTTCGATAACGCGGTCGAAAAGGTGCAGGATTATCTCGACGTCATGAAGGCGGCCGGCACTATCCCGGAATTCGAGTGCTTCGACGTCGGCATCGTGCGCTGCGTCGGCATGTACCGGCAGACCGGCATGTATTCCGGCCCACTCGAATACAATTTCGTCATGGGAGTGGCCTCAGGCATGCCGGCCGATCCGGAGCTGTTGCCGATTCTCCTGAAGCTGAAGACCCCGGAGGCGCATTGGCAGGTCACCGCGATCGGCCGCGCCGAGATCTGGCCGCTGCACCAACGTGCCGCCGACCTCGGCGGCCATCTGCGCAGCGGCTTGGAAGACACGTTCTATCTCGGCGACGGCACCAAGGTGACGTCGAACGGGCAGCTCGTCGAAGGGCTCGCCGCCTGCGCGCGCCGCGCCGGCCGCGAGATCGCGAGCCCCGCGGAAGCGCGGCAGATTTTTGGGACGAGACACTAGGTCACGCCAGCCGTCATTGCGAGCGTAGCGAAGCAATCCATCTTGCTACTCGAAGACAGGGTGGATTGCTTCGTCGCTTCGCTCCTCGGAATGACGGTTGAGAGGAGAACCAGACATGGACAATCTCGCAGCAACCGGCGGCGTCACCGGACCGGGCCGCATCGGGCGAGTCGCGATCGGTGATCTTCTGAAGCGCGCCGCGCGGCGGTTTCCGGATCGCGTGGCACTGACCGATGGCAACCGGCAGGTCACCTTCACCGAGCTCGAACGCGACGCCAATCGCTTCGCCAATTATCTGGTGCAGCGCGGATTGAAGCCGGGCGAGAAGATCTCGACCATCTGCAACAACTCGGTCGAGTTCGTCAAAGCGCTGTTCGGCATCCACCGCGCCGGCCTGGTCTGGGTGCCGATCAACACCATGCTCGGTCCGGCGGACATGGACTACATTGTTGGTCATGCCGAAGTCCGCTTCGCCATCATCGACGACAACCTCCACGCCCAGGCTGACCGTCGCGCCGCGCTGGAAGCGCGTGGCATGGAGATGATCGCGGTCGACCTGACCGGCAATGCCGGCAAGACCGGGTTGCAGGAGTTCAACGGTCTGCTGGAGGGCCAATCCGACACCGAGCCTGAGATCGAGATCAACGATCGCGACCTCGCAATGATCATCTACACGTCGGGCACGACATCGCGGCCGAAGGGCGCGATGCATTGCCACCTCGCCGTGGTCATGGCCGTGATGAGCAACTGCATCGAGATGCAGCTGTCGCGCGATGACGGGATCACCGGGCAGTTTCCGCTGTTCCACTGCGCCGGCCACGTACTGCTGCTCAGCTATCTCTCGGTCGGCGGCCGGATGGCGCTGATGCGCGGCTTCGATCCGGTGGTCTGCATGGAGGCGATCGTCCGCGACAAGCTCACGGTGTTCGTCGGCCTGTCGCTGATGTACCAGGCGATCCTCGATCATCCGCGCCGGCGCGAGTATGATCTGTCGGGCCTGCGCTGCTGCATCTACACCATGGCGCCGATGGGCAAACCGTTGCTCGAACGCGCGATGGCGGACATGTGCCCGAACTTCGTGCTGACCAGCGGCCAGACCGAGATGTATCCGGCGACCACGATGTCGCGGCCGGAAGTGCAGCTCGATCGCTTCGGCAATTACTGGGGCGAGTCGCTTGTTGTCAACGAGACTGCGATCATGGACGACAACGGCAACCTTTTGCCGCGCGGCGAGATCGGCGAGCTGGTGCATCGCGGGCCGAACGTGATGATGGGCTATTACAAGGACCCGAAGTCGACCGAGGAAGCGCGCAGGTTCGGCTGGCACCATACCGGCGATCTTGCCCTGATCGACGGCAATGGCGAGGTGCTGTTCCTCGATCGCAAGAAGGACATGATCAAGTCGGGCGGCGAGAATGTCGCGTCCGTCAAGATCGAGGAGACGCTGCTGGCGCATCCGGCGGTGCAGAATGCCGCCGTGGTCGGCCTGCCGCATCCGCAATGGGGCGAGGCCGTCTCCGCCTTCGTCAAGCTGAAGCCCGGCGCTGTAGTCGACGAGGCCGACATCGAGGCGCATTGCAGAAGGCATCTTGGTGGTTTCCAGGTGCCGAAGCTGGTGCGTATCCTCGAGGAGATGCCGATGACCGCGACCGGCAAGCTGCGTAAGGTCGAGCTGCGGCAGCAACATAGTGGGCATTTTGTGGAGCGCGCGTAGTGGCCATCATCGAGAACACCATCGCCACCGGCGGCGCCGCATTCCAGGGCAATCGCGACGGCATGCTGGCGCTGATCGCCCGGATGCGCGGGTTGGAAGAGCGGACCCGCGCGGCCTCCGCCGCGGCAAAGGACCGCTTCCACAAGCGCGGCCAGCTCTTGCCGCGCGAGCGCGTCGCGCTGGTGCTCGATCCCGGCTCGCCGTTCCTCGAACTGTCGACGCTCGCCGGCTACATGTTCGATGTGCCGGATGCGGACAAAAGCGTGCCCGGCGGCGGCCTGGTCGCCGGCATCGGCTTCGTCTCCGGCATCCGCTGCATGGTCAGCGCCAATGATGCCGGCATCGACGCCGGCGCGCTGCAGCCCTACGGCCTCGACAAGACGCTGCGGGTGCAGGAGCTCGCACTGGAGAACAAGCTGCCGTACGTGCAGCTGGTCGAAAGCGCCGGCGCCAATCTGCTGCGCTACCGGGTCGAGGATTTCGTTCGCGGCGGCAACATCTTCCGCAACCTGGCGCGGCTGTCGGCGGCCGGGCTTCCGGTCGTCACCGTCACCCACGGCTCCTCGACCGCGGGCGGCGCCTACCAGACCGGCCTCTCCGACTACATCGTGATGGTGCGCGGCCGCACCCGCGCGTTCCTCGCCGGGCCGCCTTTGCTCAAGGCCGCCACCGGCGAGATCGCGACCGAGGAGGAGCTCGGCGGCGCGGAGATGCATACCCAAATCTCCGGCCTCGGCGATTATCTTGCTGAGGATGACCGCGACGCGCTGCGCATCGCGCGCGACATTATGGCCAAGCTGCCCTGGGACCGCCCTCGGGATCGGCCGAGCCCAGAACCTGCCGCGTTCAAGCCGCCGCGCTACGACGCCGAGGAATTGCTCGGCATCATGCCGATGGACCACAAGCGTCCCGTCGACATGCGCCAGGCGATCGCGCGCTTCATCGACGATTCCGATCTCACCGAGTTCGGCGCCAACTACGGCCCGGCGACGGTCTGCGGTCATGCCCGCATCCAGGGCCAAGCGATTGGCATCATCACCAACAACGGCCCGCTCGACGTGCCCGGTGCCAACAAGGCGACGCATTTCATCCAGGCTTGCTGCCAGTCGCGCACGCCGATCCTCTATATGAACAACACCACTGGCTACATGGTGGGTAAGGCCTATGAAGAGGCCGGCATGATCAAGCACGGCTCGAAGATGATCCAGGCGGTGACGTCGGCGACGGTGCCGCAGATCACGCTGTATTGCGGCGCATCGTTCGGCGCCGGCAATTACGGCATGTGCGGCCGCGGCTTCCATCCGCGCTTCTGCTTCTCCTGGCCCAATGCCAAGACCGCCGTGATGGGCGGCGAGCAGGCCGCCGAAACCATGGCGATCGTGACCGAGGCGGCGGCCGCGCGACGCGGCAAGCCGATCGAGAAGGAGAAGCTGGACGCGATGAAGGCGCAGATCACGGGTGTTTTCGACGGCCAGATGGACGTGTTCTCGACCAGCGCCCGCGTGCTCGACGACGGCGTGATCGATCCGCGCGATACCCGGACAGTGCTGTCAGAGGTGCTTGCGATCTGCCGCGAGGCCGAGGCGCGCAGCCCGCAGCGCATGCAGTTCTCGGTGGCGCGGCCATGAGCGGGGTAATCGTGAAGCGGACGCCGTTCTTCAAGGTGCTGATCGCCAATCGCGGCGAGATCGCGCTGCGCATCATGCGCTCGGCGCGGCGGCTCGGCTATGGCATCGTCGCGGTCTATTCGGACGCCGACCGCGACGCGCTGCATGTGCGCGAGGCCGATCAGGCGATACGGATCGGCGAGGCGCTGCCGGCGCAATCCTATCTGAAAATCGACGCGATCATCGCTGCCGCCAAGGCAAGCGGCGCCGGCGCGGTGCATCCCGGCTACGGGTTCCTCGCCGAGAACGAGGACTTTGCACAGGCTTGCTGCGATGCGGGGCTGGTGTTCATCGGCCCGTCGCCGGAGGCGATCCTCGCGATGGGCAACAAGGCCGGCGCCAAAGAGATCATGCAGAAGGCCGGTGTGCCCTGCGTGCCCGGCTATCAAGGCGCCGACCAGAGCGATGCGGCGATGCTGGCGGAAGCGAAGAAGGTCGGTTTTCCCGTCATGATCAAGGCGGTCGCCGGCGGTGGTGGCCGCGGCATGCGGCTGGTCGCGGACGCGGCGGCGTTTCCGGATGCGCTGCGCAGCGCGCGGTCGGAAGCGCAGGGCGCGTTCGGTGATCCCACCGTCATCCTGGAGCGCGCGATCGTCGATCCGCGCCACATCGAAATCCAGGTGTTCGGCGACCGTCATGGCAACGCGATCCATCTCGGCGAGCGCGACTGCTCGGTGCAGCGGCGGCACCAGAAGCTGATCGAGGAGGCGCCGTCGCCGGCGGTGACGCCGGAGTTGCGCGCGCGCATGGGCGCGGTCGCAGTCCAGGCGGTCAAGGCGATCGGCTACGAGGGCGCAGGGACGCTCGAATTCCTGCTCGATCGCGCCGGCAATTTCTACTTCATGGAGATGAACACGCGGCTCCAGGTCGAGCATCCCGTCACCGAGGCGATCACCGGGCTCGACCTGGTCGAGCTGCAGCTTCGCGTCGCCCGCGGCGAGCCGCTCGGCGTGAGGCAGGAGGACATCACCTTCTCCGGTCATGCCATCGAGGTTCGGCTGTGCTCGGAGGACGCCGGGCACGACTTCATGCCGCAATCCGGCACGATGGCGCGGTGGCAGATGCCTGACGGCATCCGTGTCGAGCATGCGCTTAAGTCCGGCTCTGAGATCCCGCCGTTCTATGATTCGATGATCGCCAAGGTCATCAGTCACGGCGCCACCCGCGACGAGGCGCGCGGCAGGCTGATCTCTGCGCTGGAGCAGGTCACGGCGTTCGGCGTCACCACCAATCAAGGTTTCCTGATCGACTGCCTGCGCCATCCGGTCTTTGCCAAGGGCGAGGCGACCACGGCCTTCATCGGCAATAACCGCGAGGCCCTGCTGGCGCCGCGGCCCGATCGCGGCAGCGATTTCGCGCTCGCGGCGCTGCTGCTCTATGTCACCCATCCGCATGCGCCGCCATGGCAGCGCGGCCGGTCGCTGTCGACGACGTTTCCGCTCGGCCTGCGGATCGATCTCGGCCATGGCGCGCAGGAGATCGAGATTGTCCGCGAGCGCGACGGGAGCTATGTCGCGAGCCGCAATGGCGATCGCTTCAGTTTCGCGATCGACGAACTCGACCAGGACAGCATCCGCTTTCACCACGACGGTGTGATGGAGCAAGCCAAGTTCCTGCGCGACGGCGATCGGCTCCATATCCTGCATCGCGGCGTCACGCTCTCGGCCCGCGACCTCACGCTCGCGCCGCCGGAGAGCGCGTCGGCCGCCGGCGGCGACGGCAAGGTCCGCGCCGCCATGAACGGCCGGGTCGTTGCCGTACTGGTGAAAGCCGGCGACAAGGTCGCCGCGGGCCAGCCGGTGATGACGCTGGAGGCGATGAAGATGGAGCACGTCCACACCGCCGGCGTCGCCGGCACAGTGTCGTCGATTGATGTTGCTGAAGGCGAGCAGGTGACGACGGGGAAGATCGTCGTGGAGATCGAGGCCGCCGCATAACAGGTGTCGTCCCGGCGAAGGCCGGGACCCATAACCACCGATCTACCTTGCTGAAACGCGCTGGGGCCCCAGCACCGCGAGACGGCGAACGACTGTGGTTATAGGTCCCTGCTTTCGCAGGGACGACAGCTTTACTCCTCCCGCCCCGTCCCGTCATTCAGCCAGCACGCGACCTGATGTCCCGCGCCCGCCGCCTGCAACACCGGCCGCTCGGTCTTGCAGCGATCCATCGCGTAGCGGCAGCGGGTGTGGAAGGCGCAGCCGGAGGGCGGGTTGATCGGGCTCGGCACGTCGCCGTCGATCAAGGGCGCAGTGCGCTTCGCCTTGGGGTCGGCGATCGGCACCGAGGCCAGCAGCGCCTGCGTATAGGGATGCCGCGGATTGGCGAACAGCTCGTGCTTGTCCGCGATCTCGACAATGCGGCCGAGATACATCACGGCAACGCGGTGGCTGATATGGGCGACGACCGCGAGATCGTGCGCGATGAACAAATAGGAGAACTTCTGCTTGCGCTGCAGGTCGATCAACAGATTGATCACCTGCGCCTGGATCGAGACGTCGAGCGCGGAGACCGGCTCGTCGCAGACGATCAGCCGCGGCCCGAGCGACAGCGCCCGCGCGATGCAGATGCGCTGGCGCTGGCCGCCGGAAAACTGATGCGGAAAATTCTTCATCTGGTCGGGCCGGAGGCCTACCTGCTGGAACAGCTCCGCGACGCGCTCCTGCTTCTTCGCGCCGGCCGCGATGCCATGGACAGTCAAGGGTTCGCCGACGATGTCGCCCGCCGTCATGCGCGGGTTGAGCGAGGCAAACGGATCCTGGAACACGATCTGCATCGAGCGACGGTACGGCCGCAGCGCGGTCTTGCTGAGCGGCGCGATGTCCTCGCCGTCGAGCTTGATGGCGCCGCTGGTCGGCTCGACCAGCCGCAGCACGGTGCGCGCCACGGTCGACTTGCCGCAGCCGGATTCGCCGACCAGGCCGAGCGTCTCGCCGGCGCCGAGCGCAAAGCTGACGCCGTCGACCGCATGCACGGTGCCGACCTGCCGGCGCAGCACGCCGCCGCGCACCGCGTAGTGCTTGACGAGATCGGTCACCTCGAGGAGCGGGCGCTGTTCGGTCATGACGCCTCCGCTATCTCGCCGGCACGCCAGCACGCCGCCCAGTGATTGCTCTTGATCTCGTCGAGCGGCGGATATTCCTGGCGGCAACGGTCGACCGCGAGCTTGCAGCGCGGCGCGAAGGCGCAGCCGGGCGGCAACCTGGTCAGCGACGGCACCATGCCGGGGATTTCGACCAGCCGCACGTCCTCCTTCGCATCGGACGAAGGCACCGCGGGGATCGAGGCCATCAGGCCGCGGGTGTAGGGATGCAGCGGCGTCTCGAACAAAGATTCAACTGTCGCTTCCTCGACCTTCTTGCCGGCATACATCACGATCACGCGCTGCGCGGTCTGCGCGACGACGCCGAGGTCATGGGTGATCAGGATCAGCCCGGTGCCGAGCCGCTGCTGCAAATCGACGATCAGCGCCAGGATCTGCGCCTGGATGGTGACGTCGAGCGCCGTGGTCGGCTCGTCGGCGATCAGCAGCGCCGGTCGGCACGCCAGCGCCATCGCGATCATCGCGCGCTGGCGCATGCCGCCGGAGAGCTGGTGCGGATATTCCTGCGCGCGGCGCTCCGGTTCCGGGATGCGCACCAGCCGCAGCATGTCGACGGCCTGCTTCCAGGCCTCCTTGCTGCTCACCTTCTGATGCAGCCGTACCGCCTCGATGATCTGGTCGCCGATCCGCATCACCGGATTGAGCGAGGTCATCGGTTCCTGGAAGATCATCGAGATGCGGTTGCCCCGGATGCTGCGCATCGCGGCATCGTCGAGCTTCAAAAGGTCGGTGCCTTCGAGCGTCACCGAGCCGCCGACGATGCGGCCGGGCGGATCAGGCACCAGACGCATGATCGAGAGCGCGCTGACGCTCTTGCCGCAGCCGGATTCGCCGACGATGGCCAGCGTCTCGCCGCGGCGGACCGAGAACGAGACGTCGTCGACTGCGCGGAACAGGCCGGAGTTGGTGAAGAACACCGTCTGCAGGTTCTTCACGTCGAGAACCGTCTCTGCCGGAATAGCCTCGCTCATCAGCCGCGCTGCCTCGGATCAAGGATGTCGCGCAGCGCGTCGCCGAACAGATTGGTGCCGAACACCGCGAGACTGATCGCAATGCCGGGGAAGATCACGAGCCACGGCGCTGTGCGGACATATTCAGCGGCGGATTCCGACAGCATGCGGCCCCAGGACGGATAGGGTTCGGGAATGCCGAGGCCGAGGAACGACAGCGACGCCTCGGTCAGGATGGTCGAGCCGAGCTGCGCGGTGGCGAGCACGATCAGCGGCGCGATGGTGTTCGGCAGCACATGGCGCAGCGCGATGCGCATCTCGCTCATGCCGATCGACTTGGCGGCTTCCACGAACGGCTGCTCGCGCAGTGCCAACGTGTTGGCGCGGATGACGCGGGCGACGGTCGGGATCAGGGGAATCGCGATCGCAAGGATCACGTTCGGCAGCGACGGGCCGAGCGCTGCGGTCATGACAAGCGCGAGCACCAGCAGCGGCAGCGATTGCAGGATGTCGGTCACTCGCTGGAACACGAGATCGACCCAACCGGAGAGATAGCCGGAGGCGAGGCCTACGATCACGCCGAGCGTGGCGCCGAGTGTCGTGGAGCCGATCCCGACCGCAAGCGAGATCCGCGCGCCGTGGATGATGCGGCTCCAGACGTCGCGGCCGAAGGAATCGGTGCCGAACCAGTGCAGCATCGAGGGTGGTGCCAAGCGGTGCGCTGAATCAACGGTGAGCGGATCGTAGCGGCTGATGACGTCGGCAAAGATCGCGGTCAGCACGAACAGCAGCATGATGAGCAGGCCGACCGTGCCGAGCACATGGCGTTGCGCGAGGAAGGCGAGCCGTCCCCAGCCCCCGCTAGCGTTGGCTCCGGCGCGCCGCAATTCGCTGTCGAAATTGATCGTCGCCATCGGGCCTCTTTAGTTGAGCATGATCTTGTCGGAAAACCGGTTCCCACTTTTCCGGATCATGCTAGTCCCCAAACCGGATGCGCGGGTCGATTGCCGCATAGAGCATGTCGACAATGAAATTCACGACCACCACGACGATCGCGATGAACATCACGAGGTTCTGCACAATCGGGTAATCACGCCAGCGCAGCGCCTCGACCAGGAAGCGGGCGATGCCGGGGATGTTGAACACGGTCTCGGTCACGATCAGGCCGCCGATCAGGAACGCGGCCTCGATGCCGATCACGGTGATGACCGGCAGCACGGCGTTCTTCAGCGCGTGGTGATAGTTGACGGAGGCCTCGGAGGCGCCCTTGGCGCGCGCGGTGCGGATATAGTCCTGGCGCAGGATCTCCAGCATCGACGAGCGGGTGATCCGCATGGTCAGCGCCGCGCTGCGGAAGCCGACCGCCATTGCCGGCACCGCATAGATGGTCAGCGCCTCGAGCCAGGTCTTCGGGTTCGGGTTGAAGATCGGCATGGTGCCGAACAGCGAGACCGACGCCATCAGGATCAACAGGCCGAGCCAGAACGACGGCAGCGACAGGCCGCTGAGGCTGACCACGCGCAGCGCGTAGTCGAGCTTGGAGCCCTGGTGCACGGCGCTGATCACGCCGAGCGGGATGCCGATCGAAGCGGAGAACAAGAGCGCCAGTCCCGCAAGGCGCGCGGTAATCGGAATCCGCGGCAGGATTTCCTCCAGCGCCGGCTTCTCCGAGACGTAGGAATAGCCGAGATCGCCGTGCAGCAGGCCGCCGATCCAGTGCAGATACTGGATCACGATCGGCTGGCTGAGGCCGAGCTCACGCTCGAGATTGGCCTTGTCGGCGGGATCGACGAAGCCCGCGGCGTCGAACAGGATGTCGACGATGTTGCCGGGAACGACGCGGAGCAGCACGAAGATGATGACCGAGATCCCGAACAGGGTCACCAGCATCAGGAACAGCCGCCGCACGATATAGGCAAACACCCTGACTCTCTCCCTGCTCTCTCGCCTGTGTCGTTCTTCTGACGCGTTTTCTTTACGCGAACCGGTACCCACTTCGCTCGAAAACGCTACGTCTTATTTATCCAGCCAGACGTCTTCGTAGCGATAGCCGTTATAGGAGCTGTTGGACATGATCGTGACATTCTTCACGTAAGGCTTCCAGCAGGTGCCGGTGCGGGCATGGAAGATGATCGGCCGCGCGACGTCTTCCTGCAGTTTCTTGTCGATCTCCCAGACCAGCTTCTTGCGCTTGTCGAGGTTGGTCTCCTCGGATTGCTGGTCGAACAGCTTCTCGATGTCCTTGTTGCAATAGTTGGTGTAGTTGCGCTCCGAGCCGCAGGCATAGTTCTCGTAGAATGACTGGTCGGGCTCGTCGACGGCGTTGCCGGTGAGGTTGAGGCCGAGCGAATAGTCCTTGCGGGCGATCTTCGGGAACCACTGCGCGGTGTCGACGACGTCGAGCTCGGCGTCGATATAGATGCTCTTGATCTGGTCGATCAGGATGATCGCGGGATCGCGGTAGACGGCGATGTTGCGGGTCGACACTTTGATCTGCAGATGCTTGTCCGGACCATAGCCCGCCTTCTGCATCAGCTTGCGAGCTTCCTCGCGGTTCTTCTCGACGTCGGGACCGTAGCCGGGAATCGATTCCAGCATGTCCTTCGGCATCGCCCACAGGCCGTCGGGCGCGGGCTCCATGGTGCCGCCGATGTCGCCCTGGCCCTCGAACATGATCTGGATGAACGCCTTGCGGTCGAGCGCCAGCGCCAGCGCGCGGCGGATGTCGAGATTGTTGAACGGCGGGGCGGTCGAATTGATGATGATGTTGGTGGAGACGTTGTTCGGTTCCACCACACAGACCGCTGTCGGATCCTGCGACTTGACGTCCTTGAGCAGCGGGATCGAGACCTCGGTCGGGAACGTCATGTCGAACTTGCCCGAGACGAATCCCAGGATCGCGGTCGAGCGGTTCGGGATGATGGTGAACTCGATGCCGTCGAGATAGGGCAGGCCCTTCTTGAAGTAGTCGGGGTTCTTGGTGAGCTTGATCGATTCGTTGGCCTTGAACTCGACGAACTTGAACGGGCCGGTACCGATGGGCTTGGTGCGCATCTCCGCCGGCGAGACGTGGCAGGGATAGACCGGCGAGTAGCCCGAGGCGAGCAGCGACAACAGCGCGGGCTGCGGCCGCTTCAACTTGAACGATGCCTCATAGTCGCCGTTGGTGGTCACCTCCTCGACCTGGTCGTACCAGGATTTGCGCGGATTCTGCCGGAACTTCTGCTGCGACTTGCCCATCAGCATGTCGAAGGTGCATTTGACGTCGGCCGCGGTGAACGGCTTGCCGTCATGCCATTTCACGTCCTTGCGTAGCTTGAAGGCCAGCGTCTTGTTGTCGCCGCTCCAGGCCCAGCTCTCCGCAAGCTCGGGCCGGATCGTGCTGGCGCTGTTCTGGGCGATGTGCTGATCGAAGATGACGAGGTTGTTGAAGATCGGCATGAACGGAATGTTCACCGAATAGGTCGCGCCCTCGTGGATCGAGGCGCTGCCGGGACTGTCGCGGTGATAGATCCTGAAGATGCCGCCGGATTTCGGCTCGGCCGCGCGCGAAACGTCGCTGATGGTCAGCACAGACAACACCCCGACGGCCAGCGCTTGCACGCTCCGCATGGTCCCCTCCCACATGTCGGTCTCAATGGCCGATTGGCATCGACGATACCACGGTGAGGCTGTCGGGCAACCAGCGAGGGTCGCGAAGGGATTGGCAATTCGGATGACGCCAGGACATTAAAATTTCCACGGACCGGGAATATTGGCTTTGATTGTGCGGAACTCCGGTTGTTTTGTTATGCAGGGACGAATCTCCGTTCGATTTCGATTGCCGGCGACGATGCGTGTGGCGCGAAGCAGTCCACAATCAGCGACAGTTTGTCGCCGATGAATCGTTCTTCCGTCATCCTTCGAGACGCGCGTTCCGCGCTCCTCAGGATGACGGTACGACGACAACTGCACACCTCACTCCGCCGCCTGCGGCGAGGGCAGGTGCATGTTGGCGACGCCGTCGGCCTCGGTTGCCGAGATCGTGGTGCGGATCATCAGGCGGCCCTCATGCGCCGGCCAGGGGCGGCCGCGATGCATGGTGGCGCGGTTGTCCCACATCACGACGTCGCCCTGCTTCCATTGATGCAGATAGCTGACGCCGGGTGCGGTCGCAGCTTCAGTCAATTGCTCGATCAGCGCCTTGCCGGCTTCGGCATCCATGCCCTCGACGCCATAGGCATGCGATGCGAGATACAGCGCGCCGCGGCCGTTGACGGGATTGCGCCAGACCATGCGCCAGCACACCGGCGGCAGCGCGTCGACCTCCTCAGATGTCGCGAGCCCGGCAGCCACCTTGCTGCGCGAATGCGCGTAGGAGTGCCAGGCGAACGAGTTCTCGAGCCGCTTCGCCGTGCCCTTGTCGAGCCGCTCGAAGGCAAGCCGCATCGAGACGAATTCGGTCTCACCGCCATGTTCGGGGATGATGCGCGCCGACAGGATCGAGGTCAGCGCCGGCACGCGCTTGAAGGAGGAATCGGTGTGCCAGAGCTGGTTGGCCTTGGCGCGCAACTGCTGCCGATGGTCCGACGGAACCACCTTGCCGTCGGGTCCGAAGGTCGAGAGGATCACGAAATGCGAGCCGGTGCCCATCGATCCGACCTTGGTCGTCTCGGGCGGACCGAAGCGGCGCGAGAAGGCGAGCTGGATATCGTCGCTGACCTCCTGGCCGCGGAACACCAGCACCGAGTGTTCCTCGAACGCCGCGCGCACCGCCGCATAGGCGGTATCGCTGGCGGCAACATCTGACAGCGTGACGCCGCGCAGTTCGGCTCCGAATCCCTCGCGCAGTGGGATCACTTCCATCGGCAGGTCCTCCCTGATTTTTCTTGTTGAAGCGAGGTTAGGGGAAAAGCCCGCCACCGGCAACGCGACCGGCAGCACCTCACCCCATTGCGATCAGATTGTGCCGCGTCCGCCGGTCGGCGACCTCCATGCGATGGGTGACGAAGGCGAACAGCGCCCAGCTCGTGTGGAAGGCGACGCCGGCGAGAACGACAATGGTTCCGGGAATCGGCCCGATCGAGGCGCGATCCCAGATGTCGCTCATCGTGGTCAACGGCAGCGGGTGGATCGCCAGCTTGCCGTAATAGGCGATGGCCTGGATCGCGAAGATCCAGCCATAGGTTCGGCGCAGCCGCCGGCCGACCGCGCGGGCAAAGCTGATGTGGTAGCTGGGGCGGCGATAATCGTTGGCCAGCAGCTCGGTCCAAGCCGCATTCGGGGACGGGTCTTCGCCGCGGATCATCGGCGCGTAGAAATCGGTTTCGAGCAACCGGGCGCGGGCGCGCCAGACGTTGAAATAGCGATAGCGCCGCGCCTCGAACAGCAGGAAGACCGTGACCAGCAGGCCGACCAGCACCATCGGCAAAGGCGAGGCCTCTGCGTTGCTGTAGGTCGCCGACAGCGCGATCCCGGTGGTGACAACAGCCCAGTTGGTCGAGCTGTCGAGGCGGGTGCGCCAGACCGTGCTGCGGTAGACCTCGCCGCGATAGAGGTGGGCGAGCGCGCCGATCTCGGCGGCAGTGAATTCGAGCCTGCCGGCCTGCACCGGCTCCGGCTCGCGCGGCTGGGGCGACGGCATGGTGGCCTCCGGCGAAGCTGGCTTGCGATTGCAGAGCATAACGCCAAATCCGCGCGAGGAGCGAGTCCGTTGCGGTGTGGCGCTTGCCCGACCGGATCAGCGCCGTCAGCCGCTTCGCTTGGCTCAGACGATCCGCGAGGTCTTGTTGCCCCAATAGCGGTCGCGCAGCAGGCGCTTGTAGAGTTTCCCGGTCGGCAGCCGCGGCAGCTCGGCCTCGAAATCCACCGAGCGCGGCACCTTCTGGCGCGACAGCGAGCCGGCGCAGAAGGCGATCAGCTCCTCGGCGAGCTCCGGCCCCGGCGCGATGCCCTCAACCGGCTGCACCACCGCTTTCACCTCCTCGCCGAGATCGACATTGGGCACGCCGAACACCGCGGCATCCGCGACCTTGGGATGGGTGATCAGCAGGTTCTCGCACTCCTGCGGGTAGATGTTCACCCCGCCGGAGATGATCATGAAGGTGGCGCGATCTGTCAGATAGAGGAAGTTGTCGTCGTCGACATAGCCGACGTCGCCGACCGTGCTCATGC
Organism: Bradyrhizobium sp. INPA03-11B; assembly: GCF_040446015.1. Taxonomy (NCBI): domain Bacteria; kingdom Pseudomonadati; phylum Pseudomonadota; class Alphaproteobacteria; order Hyphomicrobiales; family Nitrobacteraceae; genus Bradyrhizobium; species Bradyrhizobium sp. INPA03-11B. The sequence goes on along the minus strand of NZ_JASGSR010000064.1, from coordinate 26,874 downwards.
TGCCGTCCGCCGAGCGCGCCTCGCTGGTCTTGGCGGGATCGTTGAAATATTCGAACGGCGTCGCGGTCTTGAACCACACCGTGCCGGGCGTGCCCTTCGGGCAAGGCTGCATGTTCTCGTCGAGGATATGCAGGTCGCCGAGCAACACCCTGCCGACGGTGCCGCGATGCGCGAGCCATTCCTCGCTGTTGCAGGCGGTGAAGCCGAGGCCCTCGGTCGCGCCGTAATATTCGTGGATGATCGGGCCCCACCATTTGATCATGTCGTCCTTGACCAGCGCCGGGCAGGGCGCGGCGGCATGGATTGCGATCTCGAGCGTCGACAGGTCGTAGCGGGTGCGCACCTCCTCGGGCAGCTTCAGCAGGCGCGAGAACATCGTCGGCACTAGCTGGCTGTGGGTGATGCCCCATTTCTCGACCAGCTGGAGATAGCGTTCGGGATCGAAGCTCTCCATGATGGCGACGGTGCCACCCATCCGGATGGTGAGATTGACCGCGGCCTGCGGCGCCGAGTGATAGAGCGGCGCCGGCGAGAGGTAGACCATGCCCTCGCGGTAGTGCCAGAGCTTGGTCAGGAAATCGAACAGCGGCAGGTTCTGCGACGGCGGCTGCTCGGGCAGCGGCCGCACGATGCCCTTGGGCCGGCCGGTGGTGCCTGAGGAATAGAGCATCGCGGTGCCAGCATATTCGTCCGCGATCGGCGTCGACGGCAGGCCGGCGGTGGCCTGCAGCAAGCCGACGATGCGATCACTTTCGCTGTCGCCGTCGACCACGATGCAAAGCTCGACCTGCGGGCACTCCTTCAGCGCCTCGCGTGCGATGTCGAGCTTCAGCTTCGAGGTGATCAGGATCCGCGACTGGCTGTTGGTCAGGATGTAGGCGAGCTCACCCGCGGTGAGGTAGGAATTGACGCAGGTGTAATAGAGTCCTGCGCGCTCGCCGACGCCGCAGGCCTCGAGGTAGCGGTTGTTGTTCTCCATGAAGATCGAATAGTGGTCGAGCCGCCGCAGGCCCTGCTTGCGGAACAGATGTGCGAGACGGTTGTTGCGCGCCTCGAGTTCGCGATAGGTGACGATCTCGCCGGTCCCGGCCATGATGAAGGCGGGTTGCAGCGGGCGCAGGTAAGCATGCTTGCCGGTGTACATTGAGCTTTATTTCCCCTCACTCGCGACTCGTTTTTGTTCTAGGCGGCCATCACCAGAATTTCGCGGACCTGGGACGGGCCGTCGATCTTGCGCGGATTGCGCGGCACCCAGGGCGTGCGCATCGCTCCCGCCGCGATGCGGTCGAAATGTTCGGGACCGACCTGCACCTCCTTGAGGCTGCGCGGCATGCCGAGGTCGCGGATGAAGCGATCGAGTACGTCGCCGGCGTCCGCGCCCGGATGGCCCATCGCGGCGGCGACGAGCGCCTGCCGGTCGGCATTGTCGCACTTGTTCCAGCGCATCACCGCGGGCAGCATCACGCACGAGGTGTAGCCGTGCGGCACGTCGAACTCGGCGCCGAGCACGTAGCCGATGCCGTGGCTCGCCCCCATCGGCACGCCCGAGGCGAGCGGGCCGGTCGAGAGCCAGGTGCCGATCTGGCAATCCATCCGTGCCGAAATGTCCTTCGGGTTGGCCTTCACGCGCGGCAGGCCGGCCGCCAGCATTTCGAGGCCCTTGACCGCCTGCGCGTCGCCGTAAGGATGCGCCTCGCGCGAGCAGATGCCCTCGACGCAATGATCGACCGCGCGGATGCCGGTCGACAGGAACAGCCAGTCCGGCGTGTGCACCGAGAGTTCCGGGTCGAGGATGGTGGCGCGCGGCATCACCAGCGGATGGCGCAGCATTTCCTTCTGCCGCTTGGCCTCGTTGGTGACGCCCGCGATCGAGGAGAACTCGCCGCCGGCGATCGTCGTCGGCACGCTGATCTGGCGCACGACGGGCGCGTTCATCTCGGGCGAGACGCCGCCACGGGTGCGGATCTCATCGATGCCGTCGGATGTGGTGACGTTGTTTGCGAGGCAAAGCTGCACCGCCTTGGCGCCGTCGGTGATCGAGCCGCCGCCGATGGTGACGATCAGGTCGGCCTTCATGGCGCGCGCCTGTTCCGTCGCCGCGATGACCGCGGCGCGCGGCGTATGCGCCGGCATCCTGTCGAAGGTGCCGACGCAGCGCGCGCCGAGCGCCTCGCGGATTTTTTCGATCTCGTCGGTCTCGCGGTTCAGCGTGCCCGATACCATCAGGAAGGCGCGCTGTGCGCCTAACCGGTCCAGTTGCTCGACGATGGCCTCACGGGCGGGCCGCCCGAACACGACCTCGTCCATGGCGCCGAATACGACACGGCCTCGATGCACGCGCCTCTCCCTCAAAATGCTCCGCCTTGCCGGCGGTCGTTGGGGGGGAGGTTAGCGGAGGAAAGCGGGGCCGTCATCAGGGGTCCGATGCTGGTGGTGCAGTACGGTCGTTCCGCTTGTTCAGCTGCCATCACCCGCGAAAGCGGGTGATCCAGTATTCCAGAGGCGGTCGTTACTGAACCGATGGGCCGCGGCGTACTGGATCGCCCGGTCGAGCCGGGCGATGACGGATGAGAATGGGATACCGCTTCACATTCTCGCGGCGCGCTGCGTTCCGAGTCTTGCGTTTACTTGCCCCTCTCTTGGAACAGAGAGCGCAGGGAGGGAGAGAGCAGCTCCGGAATGACCGCGAGAGAGCGCGGCAGAAACCTTGACCGTATCGTCGCGGCGTGTGTTACACGTCGGCAGCAACAGGGACGTGCGCATGACATCCACCGTCGATCTGTCGAAGCTGCACATTGATGACTTCACGCCGCAGCAGGACGCGGAGTTCGAGATGCAGGCGGCCGATCGCGTCGTGGTGCTGAGGCTCGCCAAGGTCGAGCCCGCGGGCAACAGCGGCCGGCCGGGCGGTGCGTTCTCGCTGCTGTTCGCGGGGCCGAAGGGTGCATGGCTGCCGCAGGCGATCTATCCGGTGCGGCATCCCGCGCTCGGTGTGATCGAGATCTTCCTGGTACCGATCGGCCCGCTCGGCGACGGCAACGGCTATCAAGCGATCTTCACCTGACGATCGGTTCCTCCGGCTGCGCGCCAGCGCATCAGATCGTAGACGCCCTTGTCTTCCTCGGTGACGAAGCCGAGCCGGCGGTAGAGCCGCATCGCCGGATTGAGCTTCTCGACATGGATCGAAACGTCCTTGCCGGCCGCGTCAGCCTCGTCCATGGCATCGCGCAGCAACGCCTCGCCATAGCCCTTGCCGCGATGCGCCGGCATGAAGGCGATGTCGATGATGCGGTGCTGGCTCGGCCAGCGCTCGATGTAGAACCGGCCGATGTCCTCACCGCCATGGGTGATCACCAGCCAGTCGGCGTTCGGATAATATTGCTGGTAGTGCGCGTGCTGGGCGCGGAATTGCTGTTCGAGAAAGGCCGCCTTGTCCGCTTCGCTCCAGGGCACCGGCGCCAGTTCCTCGATGCGCGTCGAGGCATAGAGCCGACCGAGGAACGGCAGATCCGCCTCCGCCATCCGGCGGAAGCCGCAACCGGCTTCGGCCGCACGCGTCCAACCGAACGCGGGCGTGCCAGTGGCGGGAACGTGGAGCGTCAAGGCGATCTCAGCTCCGTGGCGGATACACGCCCTGCAGCGCGATGCAGAAATTCAAGGTGAGGTAAGGCTGCATGTTGTTGTGCGGGAGGTTACCACCCGTCATGCCGATCATGGCGGCGTTCATCTGAACCAGGGTCGGCGCCGGGCTCGCGGGTACATAGGCGAAGGCATTGGAGGACTTGCCCAGGATGCGGGTTGGGCTGGGCACCCCGAGGTCGGCAACGTCCTGGGTGCCGACATTCACGAGATGGTTGTGAGACGGTATTTCGCTTTGCAGCAGCGTTACGTTGGGCGTGCCGGTGGTCTCTCCGAGGTCATACAGCGACAGCCCGGGGCCCTGTCCAGGCGCCACCGCCGCGTTGCCCTGCATGTTGGGCAGCGCGAAGTTCGACTTGCCGTCACCGCCATAGGTGGTGCCGAGCAGCGAGAACAGCGCCGTATTCTGCGACAGCGGCAAGATCTGACCGGCGCAGAAGGCCCAGCCCTTGGGGGCGAAATTGAACGGAAAGATGCGGATCTCCGCGACGAAGGGATCGGCCATGTTGTCGCGCTCCTAGGTCTGGCTCGGGAAAATGCCGAACAGCGAAATGATGAAGGTGACGCAGAGGAGCGGCTGCAAATTGTCGTGCGGCTGGCTTCCGCCCGTGTTCGTCAGCATTCCGCTTGCCATCGGGCCATCGGGCGGCTGGCCGTCGATGTATAGGGCGATCGTGCCGGACATTTGATCGAGGACGTTTGCTTGCGGGTTCTGCCCGGTGCTGGTCTGCGTCGAGGCGATGAAGCCGTGCGAATGCTGCGGGATCGTCTGCGTCGTGAGCGTCACGGTCTCGACGCCGCCCGCTTCCCCGATGTTGTAGGTCGTGCCGCTGCTGGCGGTGCCCATATGAATTGGCACACGGCCACGCAGATCGGGGACTGCGAAGGTCACCTGGCCGTCGCCGCCATAGGTGGTGCCGATCAGATTGTACAGCGTTTCGTACTCGGAAATTGCCAACTGGCTGCCGTCACAGAAATGCCAGCCCGCCGGGGCAAAATTGCCGCCGAACATACGGATTTCGCCTACATAAGGTTGTGCCATCGGCGCGTCTCGTCAGGTCTGCGAGGGGAAAATGCCCTGGAGGGCGATGCTGAAATTGATCGTCATGAACGGCTGCATGTTCTGATGGGGCTGGCTGCCGCCGGTATTGCCCACGGTCAGGGGATTGAGCGTCGTGATGTCGGCCAGCGACGAGGTGTAGGCGTTGTTGAAGGCGCCGAGATAGGCGCCCGAATCGATCGGCTGGGTACCGTTGCTGTTGGTGGCGTTGGCCAGATGATTGTGGTGCGCCAGCTCGTTGATGGTGAGCGTGTGGCCCTCCTCACCGCCGCGTTGGCCGAGCGTGTAGCCATTGCCCATACTGATCGGCACCCGGCCCCGCAGGTCGGGCAGACCAAAATTGACGCGCCCGTCGCCGCCATAGGTGGTGCCCAGCAACGAGAACAGCGCCTGATTCTGATTGATCGGGAGCAACTGGCCGTTGCAGAACGCCCAGCCCTTGGGCGGAAAGTTGAACGACATCATGCGGACTTCGGAAAGAAACGGATCGGCCATCGGTCCTCCGCGAATAAGTCGTACGATTTGTGAAAAATGCGACACAATGAATGCAGCGTCGAGAACGTGTGCACGATAGCGTGTTTTCTACCAAGTGCAACCTCAACGATTGTCGGGTCTTTGTGAATTTTTTGCTGGGCGCGCGACGTTCCACATCGTCGCAACGGCGACGGAACGCCGCTATCGTTCTCGGCTCGAATGCGCTCCGACCGATTGAACGACGCCCGCCGGATGGCTCCGGCTGGCGTGTCCTTGTCGGCGCGACGTTCGATCAAACCACCAGATCGTGATGGGTCTGGAGATGATTGTCGGTCGGCGTGCCGCCCATGGCGACGAACGTCGTCTCGTGGCCGAGCCACCAGGGGGCGGCATTGGAATGCCCGCCGAACAGATCGGACAAGGTCTGGCTGTTCGCGGTGAGGTCCAGATGGCTTGTATTGGTTTGCGACGGCGTCTGGGTGAACGACGAGAAGTCGAAGCCGCCGCTGTTGGACAGGCTGTTGGTCGCTTGCAGATTTGAGGATGAGTCGCTTTGCGTGGGCATCGCCTTGACCGATCCCACGTTGGCTTGAGCGACATCCGTAGCAGTTGGCAGCCGCCGCTCGCCGTCGGCGAGGTCGATATACATCAGGTCGTTGGCATCGGATGCCGACGTCAAGTCAGGGAGCCCGAGCACGTGTCCCAATTCATGGACCACGGCGGTCAGCAGATCGAGGTGTCCCGCCGCTGCCGTTGACGGATCGGTCTGCAGGCTGGAGCCGGAAGCATTGAGCGCGTGCGTGAACTCGAAATTGTCCGACGGTGTCGGATCGACGAACCAGCCGTGGCCCGCGGCATCGGTATCGATCGTAATGTGGCCGGCGCTTTCCAGGCCGACAATCTGGCCGGCGAGGTCCGCGACGCTGAAGGTGACGGCATGCAGCGCGGCGAGTTGATCCGAATCGACGCCTGCCTTCACCCATTGCGCAATGGCGGCCGACACGACCGAGTTGAGCTCGCTTTGCGTCAGGTGCGTTTCGCCGGGGGTCGCAACCGCGGCCTGCACGCCGCCATCCGCCGCGAGCATCGGCGATGCGCCGAACCCGTTGACGCTGCCCGCCGTGACGCTGAATGTGGGTGCGGTGGTGACGGTATTGTGCGCCAGCACATAGGCCGAGATCGCGGCGGTGTCGGTCGAGCTGCCGCTGTACGATGTCCCATCGCCCGCGTGCAGGCCGACGGTGGTGTCGAAGCGATCGCGCAGCCGAATATCGGTGCCGCCATTGGCGCCCGAACCCAGGAACTGATTTTCCTGGGCGCCGGTGCCGCCCATCGTCAGAGAGACACTCTGCGCATCGCCCGTCACCGTACCGGCGTTGAGCTCGAAGCCGTGATTGCCGAACGTGCCGGGGTTGGACACCGTGTTGCCCATGACGATCGCGGTCAATCGCGCGTTGCCGCCGTCCACGGCGTCGCCGGTCTGCACCTGGATGCCGTCGTTATTGTACTGATACAGATGGTTGTTGGTGATCGTGACGCTGGAATTGGCGCCGCCGTCGGTGATGAAGCCGATGTCGCTGCCTTGGGAGGAGCCGCTGTTGGTGACGCCGGCCACGCCGATCGTGTTGGAATCGATCGTGCCGGTGAACGAGCTTGCTCCCGATCCGGTGCTGATGCCGAGCGCCGTGCCGACGGCATCGCGCATGGTGTTGTGTGCAATGTTGAAGGTCAGGTTGGCGTGGTCGCCGGTTCCGCCGGAACTGACGGTGATGCCGCCGCCGCCCGAGACGATGTTCTGGTTGTTGTTCGAGAAGCTGTTTCCGAGACCGGCACTCGCGCCGCCCAGCACGAGGTCCGAGCTGACGCCGCCATGCAGATCGAGCTGGAACAGGTCGCCGCGCGCCGACGTGAATGTCGAGCTCTGGATCGTCGCGTTGAATGTTCCGTCGGTGGCTTGAAACACCAGGGCATCGCCCGACTGGTTTGCCGCCGCCGTATTGGTCGCGAAAGTCGAGCCGGTAATGGTGATGCGGTTGAGCGTCTGGCCAGAGTTGTTGAAGACATGGAACGCATCGAGCGCCGCGCCCGTGAAGGTCGAGTTGGTCACCGATGCCGTACCGGAAAGGCCGGTGAAGTAGACGTCGCCTTCGCCGATACCGCCGACATTGTCGCCGTTGGTGCCGGTCACCGTGGTGTTGCCGAGCGTGAAGCCGGTGACGTTGGTGCCGACGATGCCGTAGTTCTGGAAGTCGTGCATCGCCAGGTAGGAGATCTGAACGTCCTTGGTGTTGTTCAGGAAGATGCCGCTGCCCTGCGTGGTGCTGCCGTCGGCGCCGGTCTTGCTGGCGATCGTGCCGCCGCTGCCGGCGGTCGAGCCGTCGCCGGTGACGTGCAGGCCGCCATTGCCGGCGGCGGTGCCGGTGTTGGAGAGGATGATGCCGTCGTTGGAGCCGCCGCTCGAGGTGATGCTCTTGAAGGTGAGGTTGCTCGAGCCGATCTGGGTATTCTCGACATCGAGCGCGGTGCCGGTCGTCGACGTGATGGTGTTGCTGCTGCCCGTGACGGTGATCGTGCCGCCATGGGTGAAGCTCATGCCGGCGCCGCTGGCGGTCTTGACCGCGATGTCGGACATCGCGACGGTGCCGACATTGTTGCCGTCGTCGCTGATGCCGATGCCGGTCGAGGCCGAGGTGTCGATGCTGACACCGGTAATGGTGTGGCCCGACGTGCCGAGCAGGTCGATGCCGTTGTGGGCGCCGGTCACCTGGATGACTGGATCGGCGCCAGAACCGACATTGGCGGTGACCGTTACGCCGGTCACCGGATTGGTGAACTGCAGCGTGTGGCTGCCGCCGATCAGGTTGACGCCGTTGGCGAGACTGATGCCGTTGGCTTCGCTGTAGGTGCCGGTGCCGTGTTCGAGCACGACGTAGTCGCCGGAGCCGGCCGGGTTCGCTGCGTTGAAGGCCGCGATCGAGGTGTAGGGGTCGGCCTGGGTGCCGAGGTTGTGGCTGCTCGTGGCCGAATTGTCGATGTAGAACACCTGAGGCACGACGCCGACTTGGAAGCCCTGCGGGCTCGACGAGAGCGGGCCGCCGGTGCCGGTGTGGCTGTTGTCATTGATGCTCAGCGTAACGAAGTCCGAGCCGGTGAAACCGTCGTCGCTGTTGTAGTTCAACGTCGCCAGCGCGGTGTTGAGCTGGGCGATCGTGCCGGTGAGCGTAACGGTGTGGCTGCCGTTGTTGGTGAAGCTGGCGAGGCCGGTGGTGTCGAAGATCAGCGCGCCGTGGTTCGACGTAATCGTTGCGGTTTCATTGCCGCCTGCGGAATCAATGTCGGCGACCGAGAGCCCCGATATCGCGAGGTTGGTGTGCGAGAATGCGGTTCCGACCGATGAAGCCGACGGCACGGTCGCGGTCGGCGGATCGTCGATCGCGGTGACGGTCTGGGAGGCGCTTGCCGAGCCGGTGTCGTTGCCGCCGTTGGCGGTGCCGCCATCGTCTTGTGCGGTCACGGTATACGAGCGCGCGGTGGTGTCGGGGGGCTCGCCGGTGTTGTTGAACTGGACGAGATCGAGCACGGAATTGTAGTGCGCGATCGTATCGGTGCCGGTCAGGGTGACGGTTTCGGTGGTGGCCGTGCTGCTGATGTCGAAGTGGATGTTGCCGATGTCGCCGCTCGTGCCGGCATGGCCCGCGATCGAGAGCGCATCCGACGGCTTGAGGTCGTTCAGCACGAAGGTCGCGCTGATCAGGTTCGTGCTGTCGACGTCGGTGATCGTGAGGTTGGGTGCAATCGTGACCGGGACGGAATTCGCCGGTGGCGTGCCGACCGGCGGCTCGCTGAAATTGGTGATCGCACCGAACGTCACCACCGGCGGGTTGTTGACCGGCGTGACATCAATGGTGTCGGTCACGGGCGTGCTGTCGAGGATGCCGTCGTTGGCGATGATGGTGACCGTGCGGGCGAGGCCGGACGGGTTGTTGCTGGTGTTGACATAGGTCACCGCGTCCAGCGCCGCCTGGTAGTGCGCGACTGTGTCGCTGCCGGTCAGCGTCAGAATGCCGTGTACGGCATCAAACGACCCGGTGATGGCGCCGATGGTGCTGAAGGCGAGCACGTCCTCGCCGGCGACATAGTTGCCGGTGATCTGGACGGTGGCGTGAGCGAGGTTGGCCGAATCGGAATCCGTGACCGTCAGCGCCGGATCGAACGCGGTTGCAGGCTGCGCCTCGATGTAGTTCAGGGTATGGCCGGCGGTGACGACGGGCGGCGCGTCCGGAGGAGCCACCGTTTCGGAATTCGAAGTGCCGGTGATGCCGGCATTTGCGGTGTCGGTCGCGGTGATGGTCTGGGTGCCGGCGGTTCCGAAGGTCTCGTTGAAGGTGCCGGTGCCATTGGTCAGCGTCATGTCGGCCGGCAGCACCGCGCTGCCGTCGCTCGACGTGAAGTGCACGGTGCCCGAGTAGCCGGTGGCGACGTTGTTATGGGCGTCGAGCGCGGTGACGGTGACCGTGCCCGGAATGTCCGCCCTGCCGTTGGCCGGGATGGTGACCACAAAATGCGTGGCGGCGCCCGGCGCGACGGTTTCGGCATTCGAGGTGCCGGTGATGGCGGCGGCGACCGTGTCGGTCGCGGTGATGATCTGACTGCCTGCGGTATCGAAGGTCTCACTGAAGGTACCGGTGCCGTTGGTCAACGTCATGTCGGCCGGCAGCGAGGCGCCGGCGTCACTCGACGTGAAGTGGACGGTTCCCGTATAACCGGTGACGACATTGCCGAAGGCATCGAGGGCGGTCACCGTGCCCGAACCGGCCGTTCCCGCCGTGCCGTTGGCCGGGATGGCCACTGCAAAATGCGTGGCAGCGGCGGCCGTGACCGTCTCCGTGTTCGAGGTGCCGGTGATGGCCGAATTGACCGTGTCGGTCGCGGTGATGGTCTGGCTGCCGGCGGTATCCAGTGTTTCGCTGAAGGTGGCGGTGCCGTTGGTCAGGGTCATGTTGGCCGGCAGAACGGCCTGGCCGTCGGACGACGTAAAGTGCACCGTGCCTGTGTAGCCGGTTGCGATGTTGCCGAAGGCATCGAGCGCGGTGATCGTGGCCGAGCCGGCGACACCAGCCGTTCCGGGGGTCTGGAGGGTGACCACGAAATGCGTGGCCGGGCCCGGCGCGACCGTTTCGGCGTTCGAGGTGCCGGAGATGCCTGCGCTGACCGTGTCGGTCGCGGTGATGGTCTGGCTGCCGGCGGTCTCGAAGGTCTCGCTGAAGCTGCCAGTGCCGTTGGTCAGCGTCATGTTGGCCGGCAGCACCGCATGGCCGTCGCTCGAGGTGAAATGCACGGTTCCGGTGTAACCGGTGGCGACGTTGCCGAAGGCGTCGAGCGCGGTGACGGTGACCGTGCCCGGCGTGCCGGCGGCGCCGTTGCCGGGAATGCTGACCACGAGAAGCGTGGCGGCAGCGCCGGCCACAGTCTCGGCATTCGACGTGCCGGTGACTGCGCCGTGGAGCGTGTCGGTCGCGATGACGGTCTGGCTGCCTGCGGTTTTGAACGTCTCGCTGAAGCTGCCGACGCCATTGGTCAACGTCATGTCGGCCGGCAGCACAGCACTGGCGTCGGTCGACGTGAAGTGCACGGTTCCCGTGTAACCGGTGACGACATTGCCGAAGGCATCGAGCGCGGTCACGGTGCCCATGCCCGGCATCCCGGCCGTGCCGTTGGCCGGGATCGCCACCGCGAAATGCGCGACGGCGGCGGCCGTGACCGTCTCGGCGTTCGACGTGCCGGTGATGGCCGAGCTGACGGTGTCGGTCGCGGTGATGGTCTGGCTACCGGCGGTATCCAGCGTTTCGCTGAAGGTGGCGGTGCCGTTGGTCAGGGTCATGTCGGCAGGCAGCCCGGCGTGGCCGTCGGTCGATGTGAAGTGCACCGTGCCTGCGTAGCCGGAGGCGATGTTGCCGAAGGCATCATATGCAGTGATCGTGGCCGAGCCGGCGACACCCGCCGTTCCGCCGGCCGGGAGGGTGACCACGAAGTGCGTGGCTGGTCCCGGCGCTACTGTTTCCGCATTCGACGTGCCGGTGATGGCAGCGCTGACCGTGTCGGTCGCGGTGATCGTCTGGCTGCCGACGGTTCCGAAGGTTTCGCTGAAGCTGCCGACGCCGTTGGTCAGCGTCATGTTGGCCGGCAGCACGGCGTGGCCGTCGGTCGAGGTGAAGTGCACGGTTCCCGTGTAACCGCTGGCGACGTTGCCGAAGGCATCGAGCGCGGTGACGGTGACCGTGCCCGGCGTTCCCGCTGCGCCGTTGGCCGGGATGCTGACCACCAGATGCGTCGCGGCGCCGCCCTTCACCGTCTCGGCATTCGACGTGCCGGTGATGGCGGCGGCGACGGTGTCGGTCGCGGTGATGGTCTGGTTGCCCGCGGTATCGAGCGTCTCGCTGAAGGTGCCGACCCCGTTGGTCAGTGTCGTGTCAGCTGGCAACACCGCGATGCCGTCGGTCGAGGTAAAGTGCACGCTTCCCGTGTAACCGGTGGCGACGTTGCCGAAAGCGTCGAGCGCGGTGACGGTGACCGAGCCTGGCGTCCCCGCCGTGCCGTTGGCGGGGAGACTGACCGAAAAATGCGTGGCGACGCCGGGCGTCACGATTTCGGCATTCGACGTCCCGGTGACGGTGTGGTCGACCGTGTCGGTCGCGGTGATGGTCTGGCTGCCGGCGGTATCGAGGGTCTCGCTGAAGCTGCCGGTGCCGTTGGTCAAGGTGACGTCGGTCGGCAGCACGGCGTGGCCGTCGCTCGACGTGAAATGAACCGTGCCGGTGTAGTTGGTGACGACGTGATTCAGGGAATCGAGTGCAGTGACGGTGACCGTGCCCGGCGTCCCCGCCGCGCCGTTGGCCGGGATGCTCACGGTAAAGTGCGTGGCGGCGCCCAGCGTCACCGCGATGCTGAAGGTCTGCGAGCTGGACAAGGTGCCATCGCTGGCCGTCGCGGTGACGGTGTAGGCGTGACCGGGCGCGGTCGTGTAGTCGATCTTGCTGGGATCGGCGACGGTAATCACGCCGGTGTTGGGGTCGATCTTGAAGCCGCCACCGGAGGTGTCGCCGGTCAAGGTATAGGTCACGGCATTCATGTCGGTCGCGGACGCGGTGATGCCGACAAGCGTGCCGGCCGCGGACCCTTCCGCGACCTTGTTGGCGGCTGCGTTGCTGTCGACCGGCGTCGATGGCGCAACGTCAGTGACGCCGATGACGAAACTCTGCGAGCTCGTCGCGATGCCGTCGCTCGCCTGAACCGTGATGGTGTAGGCGTGACCCGGGCTGGTCACGTAATTGACCTTGGTGGGGTCGGCGACCGATACCACGCCGGTGTTCGGATCGATCTTGAAGCCGCCATGCGAGGTATCGCCGGTCAACGAATAGGTGACGGGATTGCCACTGCTGCTGATGGCTTGCGCGGTGATGTTGACCAGCGTGTTGGCTGCGGCACCTTCGCTGACCGTGTTGTTTCCAGAATTGGCGTCAACCGGCGTCGACAGCGAGTCGCTAACGGGCGGCCATGGCGTGCCGGGAGGGCAGCCGAGATAGAGATATTGCAGACCATACGTGTCCACGAACGCCTGAGCGGCCGAGTCGAGGATGATATGACCGGTCGAATCAAGCTGAAGTTCGGGGCGCGTTAAACCACCGATTGTATAGGCAGGTATGGTCGTCATGAGCACTCCTGCGACCGGCGTGGAAGCCGATCAATAATTACAATTGTTGGGGACGATGACGTGTGAAGCCGTTCACACGCTGAAGTTGACTGCGCGCGACCGGGGTTGGCGTCGAGTCGCCTGCAACATGGGAAAACCGCGATGTCCGCGGAGCCGTGACATCAGCAAGATCAAATGCGCTTGCCATTACGTAGTCGCCTTCACACACTCACGCCGCGACAAAACACAATAAAAGTTCGAGAAATAAGCGGCGGCCAAGAATATTCATGCTTTGGCAACCATGACCGTATTGGCGATATTTCCGAGTGTCAATGTGCGCACGGATGACAACCGCGCCGTTAACGATGATTTCTGCTGTGCAGCGGGAGGTAGAGTGCGGGAACCCAGCTGGTCTTGCCGGCTGCGGGGCGGAGGGTTCTGTGCCAAAAGTCGAATCGGGAGCGGTGTGGCGAATCTGTCAAGCGAATTCGCGTTGTGATTGATTCCGGACCGTCTGTCTGTGACCTCGCGCCTCGGATAGGCCAGCGAATCTGCCCCTTTTCGTCGTCACGGTTTCGCGAGCGTGTCGTAAGGCTTTCAGACTCCGCAACTATTCGCTTGATCCGGCGGCCATCTTGAACAGACTGGGGTGCGGCTACATCTGTGACGTCCGCTGCCGCGGCATCGCGGTGGTCCATCCGCGTTGAAACACCGCAAATTCAATTGCGACTTTCGTAGCCCTGCTTTGGTCGGCGTGCTTCGTGGTCTTTTGGGGGAGAGTGAATTGAGTTCGATTGACAGAGCGGAGCGTCCGGCTCCGGTGACCGGCGTCGGGCCTCATTCGCTTCGCCGCCATGCATCGCTCGGCCTTTGGCGCGGCCTTGCGCCGCTCGGCCTGCTGGCCGCGCTGACGCTCGGCGGCTGCGACAACAAAAGCGCGCAATCGCAGGCCGCGCCGCCGGCGCCGCCCGTGACCGTCGCGCAGCCGGTCAAGCGCACCGTCACCGATTGGGACGAATTCACCGGCCGGTTCGAGGCGATCGAGGAGGTTCAGGTCCGCGCCCGCGTCGGCGGCTTCGTCAACAGTGTCGAGTTCAAGGATGGTGCGATCGTCCATGCCGGCGATTTGCTCTACATCATCGACCCGCGACCGTTCGAGGCGGTGGTGCTGCAGGCCGAAGGCCAGCTCGCCGACGCGCGGGCCAAGGGCGAGCTTGCCAAGCGCGATCTCGAGCGCGGGCTGAACCTGGTGCAGACCAGCGCGGTCTCCGAGCAGGTCGTCGACCAGCGCCGCCAGGCGCTGCAGGCCGCGCGCGCCGCCGAGACGCAGGCCGAGGGCACGCTGAAGGCCGCGCAGCTCAATGTCGAATTCACCCATGTGCTGGCGCCGATCACCGGCCGCGTCAGCCGGCATCTGGTGACCCCGGGCAACCTGGTGCAGGGCAGCGAGGGCGGCGCGACGCTGCTGACCTCGATCGTGTCGCTCGATCCGATCTACATCTATTTCGACGTCGACGAGGCGACCTATCAGCGCAACAGCAAGCTGTGGTTCGAAGGCCGGCGGCCGAGCTCGCGCGACACCGCGAATCCGGTGCAGGTGTCGCTGACCGGCGAGACCAAGCCCTCGCATGAGGGCAAGATGGACTTCCTCGACAACCGCCTCGACGTCTCGACCGCGACGCTGCGCAGCCGCGCGGTGATCCCGAACAAGGACCTCTCGATCCTGCCCGGCCAGTTCGGCCGCGTTCGCCTGATCGGCTCCTCGCCCTATGAGGCGCTGCTGATCCCGGACACCGCCGTCGCCACCGACCAGTCGCGCAAGATCGTGTTCGTGGTCAAGGACGACAACACGGTGGAGGCGAGGACCGTCGAGCTCGGTCCGCTCGATGAGGGCCTGCGCGTGATCCGCGAGGGCCTCAAACCGGAGGACCGTGTGATCGTCGACGGGCTGCAGCGCGCCCGCGTCGGCGCCAAGGTGACGCCGAAGATGGCGCAGGCGGCTCCGGCCGACACCAAGGCTCCGGCGGGCGACAAGCCCGCGGCAGCAGACAAGCCCGCGGCAGGTGCGAAGCCATGAATCTCGGCAGGCTCTCCATCAACCAGCCCATCCTCGCGATGGTGCTGTCGATCGTGCTGCTGATCGTCGGCGCGATCGCCTATCCGACGCTGCCGGTCTCGGAATATCCGCAGGTCGTGCCGCCGACCGTCACCGTCACCACGCAATATCCCGGCGCCTCGGCGCAGACCGTGTCCGACACCGTCGCGGCTCCAATCGAGCAGGAGATCAACGGCGTCGAGGACATGCTGTATCTCTACAGCCAGGCGACCTCGAACGGCCAGCTCACCATCACCGCGACCTTCAAGCTCGGCACCGACCTCGACAAGGCGCAGGTGCTGGTGCAGAACCGCGTCGCGATCGCGCAGCCGCGGCTGCCTGAAGAGGTGCAGCGCAACGGCGTCGTCACCCGCAAGAACTCGCCCGACATCCTGATGGTCGTGTTCATGCTGTCGCCCGACGACACGTTCGACCAGCTCTATATTTCCAACTACGCGCTGCTGCAGGTCCGGGACCAGCTGTTGCGGCTCGACGGCGTCGGTGACATCCAGATGTTCGGCGCGCGCGACTACTCGATGCGGCTGTGGCTCGATCCCGACCGGATCGCCAATCTCGGCTTGACCTCGAGCGAGGTGCTGGCGGCGATCCGGGCGCAGAACCTGCAGATCGCCGGCGGCCAGATCGCCGAGCCGCCGATCGCCGACCGCGCCTTCCAGCCGAACCTCGTCTTCACCGGCCGTCTCAAGGACATCAGGCAGTTCGAGGACATCGTGGTGAAGGCCGGTTCCGACGGCCGCACCGTGCGGCTGCGCGACGTCGCCCGCGTCGAGCTCGGCGCGCTGTCCTACGCCACCAACAGCTTCCTGCTGCGCAAATCGGCGGTCGCGCTGCTGGTGACGCAGCGGCCCGGATCGAACGCGCTCGCCACCGCTAAGAGCATCTCCGACACGATGGAGCGGATGAAGGCGAGTTTCCCGAAGGGGCTCGACTACAACATCGGCTACAACCCGACGGAATTCATCGCCCAATCGGTCCATGAGCTGATCAAGACGATCTACGAGGCGATGGCGCTCGTCGTCATCGTGGTGCTGGTGTTCCTGCAGGGCTGGCGGCCTGCGATCATCCCGATCATCGCGATCCCGGTGTCGCTGGTCGGCACCTTCGCGGTGATGGCCGCGCTCGGCTTCTCGATCAACAATCTGACGCTGTTCGGCCTGGTGCTTGCGGTCGGCATCGTGGTCGACGACGCCATCGTCGTGGTCGAGAACGTCGAGCGGCATCTCGAGCACGGCATGAGCCGGCGCGAGGCTGCGCTCAAGACCATGGAGGAGGTCGGCGGCGCGCTGGTCTCGATCGCGCTGGTGCTGTGCGCGGTGTTCGTGCCGACCGCCTTCCTCGGCGGCATCTCCGGGCAGTTCTTCCAGCAATTCGCCGTGACGATCGCGGTCGCGACCGCGATCTCCTGCTTCTGCTCGTTGACGCTGTCACCGGCGCTGGCCTCGCAGATCCTGATCCCGCACCAGGAGAAGCGGCCGCCGGCGCGCTGGAACATCATCGCCCGCGGCTGGGACAGCTTCACCGCGCTGTTCAACCGCGTGTTCGACCGGCTGGCGCACGGCTATGCGGCCGTCGCCGACTTCGTGATCCGGCATACGGTGGTGATGCTCGCGATCTACCTCGCGCTGATCGGCAGCGCCGGCTGGCTGCTTGCGACCACCTCGCAGGGCTTCATCCCGGCGCAGGATCGCGGCTACGTCATCATCTCGGCGCAGCTGCCGGGCGCTGCGTCGCTGGCGCGGACCACGGCCGTGGTGCGCGAGATCGAGCGGATCGCGCTGGATACGCCGGGCATCGTTCGCGTCGCGGCCTTCGCCGGCTTCTCCGGCGCGACACGCACCCAGGCGGGCAACGCCGCGGCGCTGTTCCCGGTGTTCGACGAGCCCGAGGCGCGCCTGAAGAAGGGGCTGACGGCGACCGCGATCACGGCCGAGCTGCGCAAGCGGCTGTCGGTGATCCAGGGTGCCTTCATCATCGTGATTCCGCCGCCTGCCGTGCCCGGCATCGGCACCGGCGGCGGCTTCACCATCCGCGTCCAGGACCGGCAGGGGCGCGGGCCCGAACTGCTGGCATCCGCGACCGATGAACTGGTGCTGGCCGCGCGCAAGTCGCCAAGCCTGACTTCGGTGTTCTCGCCGTTCTCCGCGAACACGCCGCAATTGTTCGTCGATATCGATCGCGTGAAGGCGCAGAAGCTTGGCGTTCCGATCGCCAACATCACCGACACGATCGAGACCTATTTCGGCTCGACCTATGTCAACGACTTCAACCTGTTCGGGCGCACCTATCACGTCACGGCACAGGCCGATCTGCCGTTCCGCAAGGAGACCACCGATCTTGCACGGCTGCGGACGCGCAACGCCAATGGCGACATGGTGATGCTCGGCAGCGTCGTGGACTTCAAGAACATTTCGGGTCCCGACCGCGTCGCGCGCTACAATCTGTACTCGGCCTCCGAGCTGCAGGGTGAGCCTGCGCCCGGCGTCAGCTCGACGACGGCGCTCAACACCATCAAGAAGCTCGCCGACGAGACGCTGCCGTCGGGCTTCTCGTTCGAGTGGACTGACCTGTCCTACCAGCAGGTCAACGGCGCCAATGCGGGCCTCTACGTGTTCCCGATCTGCGTGCTGTTCGTCTACCTGGTGCTGGCCGCGCAATATGGCAGCTGGACATTGCCGTTCGCGGTGATCCTGATCGTGCCGATGTGCCTGTTCGCGGCCACGATCGGCGTGCGCATCATGGGCCAGGACGTCAACATCCTGACCCAGATCGGCTTCGTGGTGCTGGTGGGCCTCGCCGCCAAGAACGCGATCCTGATCGTCGAGTTCGCACGCGACATCGAGCTCGAGGGCAGGCCACGGCTGGAGGCGGTCATCGAGGCCTGCCGGCTCCGCTTGCGGCCGATCCTGATGACGTCGTTCGCCTTCATCCTCGGCGTGCTGCCGCTGGTGCTGTCGACCGGCTCGGGCTCGGAAATGCGCCAGGCGGTCGGCGTCGCCGTGTTCTTCGGCATGCTCGGCGTCACCCTGTTCGGCCTCGTCTTCACGCCGATCTTCTACATGGTGGTGCGCAACATCGCGGAAGGAAAGAATGAGGGCAAGCCGAAGGAGCCCGCGGCTGTGGCGGGGTAGTGGCGCCAAAACCGCGGAGCCTATCTCCGTCACCCTGAGGAGCGCGGAACGCGCGTCTCGAAGGGTGCACGGCCCCACTGGTGGCCGTTCATCCTTCGAGGCTCGCTCCGCTCGCACCTCAGGATGACGGGGCAAGTGTCGCGCGTGCGGAGAGCCCATACTTTTGGCTGATCGGAACGAGACGGAAATCGATGGGCACCAGCTAGGTAATAAAATAATGTCGCGCCGATTTTTTCATATAAAAGCTGCTGGGAGAGCATAACGATGAAGTCGGGATTTATGGCCGCGGTTGCGGCGTGCAGCCTGATGCTGGCGGCGCCGGCGGTGGCGCAGGGCGTCAAGATCGGCATCCTGAACGACCAGTCCGGCGTCTACGCCGATTACGGCGGAAAGTATTCGCTCGAGGCGGCGCGGATGGCGGTCGAGGATTTCGGCGGCGAGGTGCTCGGCCAGAAGATCGAGATCGTGACCGCCGACCATCAGAACAAGCCGGACCTCGCGACCGCGATCGCGCGGCGCTGGTACGAGGTCGAGAACGTCGACATGATCACCGAGCTCACCACCTCGTCGGTCGCGCTCGCGGTGCAGGAGCTCTCCAAGGAAAAGAAGAAGATCGACATCGTGGTCGGCGCGGCGACCTCGCGCATCTCGGGCGATGCCTGCACGCCGTACAGTTTCCATTGGGCCTATGACACCCGAGCGCTCGCGGTCGGCACCGGCGGCGCGCTGACGGAAGCGGGCGGCAACACCTGGTTCTTCCTGACCGCCGACTACGCGTTCGGCTACGCGCTGGAAAAGGACACCAGCGACATCGTCGCGTCGAAGGGCGGCAAGGTGGTCGGCTCGGTCCGCGTGCCGCTCAACTCGTCGGACTTCTCGTCCTTCCTGCTGCAGGCGCAGAGCTCGAAGGCGAAGATCATCGGGCTCGCCAATGCCGGCCTCGACACCACCAACTCGATCAAGCAGGCGGCCGAGTTCGGTATCGTGCGCGGCGGCCAGAAGCTTGCCGGCCTCTTGATGACACTGTCGGAGGTGCACGGTCTCGGCCTCGAGGCGGCGCAGGGCCTCGTGCTCACCGAGGGCTTCTACTGGGACCACGACGATGCCTCGCGCGCCTTCTCCGAACGCTTCTTCAAGCGCACCAGCCGGATGCCGAGCATGATCCATGCCGGCACCTATTCGGCGACGCTGAGCTACCTCAAGGCGGTCAAGGCCGCCGGCACCAAGGACAGCGATGCGGTCGCCGCCAAGCTGAAGGAGCTCCCGGTCGATGACGCCTTCGCCAAGGGCAAGGTGCTCGCGAACGGCCGCATGGTGCACGATCTCTATCTGTTCGAGGTCAAGAAGCCCTCGGAATCGAAGAAGCCCTGGGACTATTACAAGCAGATCGCCGTGGTGCCCGGCGACAAGGCTTTCTTCACCGCCAAGGAAAGCGGCTGCCCGCTGACCAAGTGATGCGTGGCTGGCGTATGCGCAGCGCGTGACACAAAATAGGTGTCGTCCCTGCGAAAGCAGGGACCCATAACCACCGCACTCAGTTGTTGTGACAGGCTGGAGCCCCAAAACTGGACCCTGTGGTTATGGGTCCCGGGTCAAGCCCGGGACGACAGCGGAATGTGTGGCGACACTTGAAGCCTCAATGCACCAGCCGCCACACCGCGCCGCCGATCCCGCCGAGCCACAGGATGATGGCGGCCATCGCCTGGATGCCAAATCCGCGGCTGCGTTTCGCCACCGCCTCGCGATAGCCGATGAAATAGACGATGCGGCCGATCACCCAGATCACGCCGACGGCGGCGGCCGCGGCATCGCCGATATAGATCGCAAACAGCCAGAGCGATGGCAGGAAGATCGGCATCCATTCCAGTGTGTTCATCTGGATGCGGAAAATGCGCTCGAAGTCCGGATGGCCTGAAATCGCCGGCAGCTTGACGCCATAGGCGGCACGGGCGCGCGCGACCTGCGTCGAGGTGAAGAAGTAGAACGCAACGGCAAGGCAGGTGACGATGGCCGTGTAGTGGTACATGGCAGGCGTGTCCTCTTGTTCTGCTGGCCCCGATGTCATGACGCGGCTGCGCCGCGCGGTGTGACAGGCAGGGCTATTTTGGGCGGCGCCGATCTTCCGTCGACGTCCTAGTATCCCGTCATCTCAAGATAGCCGATTCCGGCGTGGCTGCCCGTGAATCGGATCGGGCCTTCCCAATAGGGGAAACTGGTTCCCATCCAGGCCTTCGGATTGAGCGGTGTGGTCTCGATGGCCAGGCCGCGCGCCGGCAGAGCGACGCGCCATGCTGTCGGCAGCTTGCGGCCGTCGATCTCGGTGGTCGCCGCCGGTGTGATGCTGTTGCCACTGGCGGCGATCTCGGTCGAGCGGCCATCCGGCGTGATCCAGTTGCCGAACAGGTTTTCGCGGACGTCCTTCTGGCGCAACCGGTACAGCATCAGCTTCTCGTCGCCGGGCAGATGCAGCGAGAACCAGTCCCAGCCGGTTTGATCCGCCGCCAAGGGCTGGCTGCTCCATTCGCGGTCCATCCAGGCGACGCCGGTGACGTCGACCGGCCTGTCGTCGATCACGATGCGGCCGGACGCCTGGTAGAATGGCTGGCTGTAGTAATAGGAGGCCTGTCCGCGATCCGACTTGCGGCTGTAGCCATGGTCGCCCTGCAGCACCAGCGCGCGATCGGCGTCGAGCCGGAGTGCAGTTGAGAAGTCGGCGGCCGAGGCGTTCAACTCGAGCGGCGCGACGCGTTGTGCATCGAAGTCGTTCAGCCCTCGCATCTCCCAGGCGTCGATCCAGGCGTGGAACGGCATGGCCACGACACCGGCCTGCTCGACGCCGCCGCGTGCAAACGTCTCGCTGAAGCGATGCGTGGTGGCGCTGGTCACCGCGGCATGGCCCATCCACACCTGCTGATTGGCCCAGCCTTCGCTAGGCCCGCCCGGCTTCATGGCCTGGCGGAACAGCGTCCATTGCGCGCCATAGGCCGCGCCGCCGGCATCCGACAGATTCGCGGTGACGTACCACCATTCGATCCGGAACTCCGGATGCGGGCCGTGATCGATCGGGAACACGAACGGCTTGCCCGGCGTGACGGCGGCAAAGCCTTCGGCATTCTCGCCAAGCCCGGCAAAGCCCTGCGCGAACGTCTTGCCACCCAGCGCGAGCGCCAATGCGCCGCCGGAGAAGGCGCGCCGCGTGATGGTGCCGCTAGCGCTCATTGACGAAGGTCCGGATCAGGGTGGCCGGCTGCATGCGGGCCAGTCTAGCAACCGGCAGCGCCGCGGCACAGAGCGCTGCGGCCATCGCCACCGCGAGCAGCTCGATCAGTTGAAGCGGGAAGATTTGGAACGGCAGCCGCCAGCCGAACGCTTTCACGTTGACGATCGCAAGCAGGCACCACGCCACCAGTAGCCCAAGCGGTAGCGCGAACAGCGCTGTGATCAGCGCGACCGCCATGGTCTTCAACAGTTCGAGCGCGGCGAGCCGCCGCCGCGTTAGCCCGATCGCCCATAGCGGTGCCAGCTGCGGCAGCCGCGAATTGGCGAGCGTGAGCAGGCTGGTCAAGAGCGCGATGCCGGCGACGCCGAGCGTGAAGGCGTTGAGCGCCGCGGTCACCGAGAAGGTGCGGTTGAACACCCGCTTGGATTCCCGCTTCATCGTCGCCTGGTCGGCGACATTGCGGTCGTCGAGGCCGAATTTCTCCTGCAGCGCGGTGATCAGCGTGGCGATCTTGTCCGGCGCGACGCGGAGCCCGATCCGGGTCAGCGGGGTCTGCGGGAAGTGCCGCGTCAGCGCGGCGAAGTTGACCGCGATCTGGCCCTTTGGGTTGCCGTAATCCGCATAGATGCCGACGATCTCGAGCGGCCACTTGCCGCCGGGCGCGGGCACCTCGATGTGATCGCCGATCGCAAGCTTCATCCGCCGCGACAGCTGCTCGCTGACGAGGCAGGTGTCGCCGGGACGTAGCCTGACCCAGGCATTGGCCGTGCCTTCCAGCAACGGCCAGTTGTCGCGATAGGTGACGTGATCGGGCAGGCCGAGCACCTCGATCGGCGCACCGCCAAGCTGGGTGTCGGTGCGGCCGCCGGGCAGGATCGCCTCTACCTCGGGCCGGTCGTGCAGCCAGACCTTGATTTGCTTGGCCTGCGCGTCGCTGGCGGCGCTGATATAGACGTCGGCGGCAAGCCTTCCGTCGAGCCAGACCAGGAAGGTGCGGCTGAAGCTCTCCACCATGGTGCCGACGCCGACATTGACGGCGAGCGCGAGCAATAGCGCCATCAGCGCCAGCGACAGGCCGGACAATTGCTGCCGGCTGTCGGCCCAGAACCAGATGCCGACCGGCGCCCGCGCACTGCGCTGGCCGAGCGCGAGCGCGATCTGCAGCACCATCGGCAGGATCAATGCCGCGCCGAGCATCAATGCGGCCAGCACGGCAAAGCCTGCGATCAGGGAATCGCCGAACTGAATGAGCATTGCTGCGACCGCGAACACCGCGAGCGCCGCCGCGCTCTGGAACATCAGCCAGCGCCGCTGCGCCTGCTGCCAGGCCTGCGGCTGCGCGGTTGCCAGCACCGGCATCCGGATCGCCTTGGCAAGGCTGGCGGCCGCGGCAGCCAGTGCGCCGAGAATGCTGATGGCGATGCCGGCGAACCACCAGACCGGCTTCAGCGAAAGCTGTCCGGGAATCTGCGCGCCATAGAGCCCGCGCAGCGAGGCCGCGACATCAGGCAGCAAGGCTGCCGCGATGAAGTAACCGCAGACCAGGCCGATCAGGCCGGCGACCAGCGCCAGCGACACCAGCTCGATGACCAGCACCGTGTTGAGCATCCGCGCCGAGACACCGCAGGCGCGCAACGTTCGCAGCATCGGCAGCCGCTGCTCGAAGGCGAGCCCGATCGCGGAATTGACGATGAACAGGCCGACGAAGAATGACAGCAGGCCGAACGCGGTGAGGTTGAGATGGAAGCTGTCGGTCAGCCGTTCGAGGTCGCTCTCGGCGTTCGGCTCGACCAGACGCAGCTTGTTACCCGCTACGCTCTCGAGCGTGGCATGCGGCGCCTTGGATTTCCCGGCCAAGAGGCGCGACACCTGGCCGGGCATTCTCAAAATATCCTGCGCGATGCCGATATCGACCACCAGCGCGCCGGGCGCGAGCTCCGCCTGCACGCGCAGCGGCGGCAGGCTCGCGCCATTGGCTTGCGGCCGTTCGCCTTCCCCGAGGCCGAGATCGCGCAGCGTCTCCGGTGCCACCAGCATTTCGCCGGGCGGCGTGACGAAGGCTTGCAGGCTGCCGCGTCCGACCGCCGGCGCGTTGCCGACCTCGGAGGGCAGCGTCACCGGCTCGACGCCGAGCAGGCGGAAGCTGCGGCCGTCGATCTGGATGCGGCCCTCGAGCATCGGCGACACCGGCCAGCCGGCGCGGCGCAGGTCGACGAACAGCTGTTGCGGAAAGGTGGCGCTGTCTTTGCTCACCAGCATCGCGGTGCGTGAGCCGCCGAAGGTCGCGGCGGCGCGGTCATAGGCGATGCGCGCCTGCTGGTTCAGCGCCTGCACGCCGCTCCACAGTGCGGTCGCCGAGACCAGCCCGATCAAAAGCGTCGCGAGTTGCATCGGATGCCGCCGCCAGTGGCTGAGCAACACGGCGAGGATCCACAGCGGGCGCCTCACGCAATGACTCCGGCATGCAGGGTGACCTGGCGGTCGAGCGTCGCGGCGAGCCGCGCGCTGTGGGTGACCATCAGGAAGCCGCAGCCGGTGCGAACAACCAGATCGCGCGCCAGATGCAGCACTTCGTCGGCGGTGTCCTCGTCGAGATTGCCGGTCGGCTCGTCGGCGAGCAGCAGCAGCGGCTTCGGCGCCAGCGCGCGGCCGATCGCGACGCGCTGCTGCTGGCCGCCGGACAATTGCTCGGGATAGCGCCTGAGCAGGTTTTTCAAGCCGAGACGCTCGACCAGCTCGTCATGCCAGGCGGCATCGTGGCGGCCGGCGATGCGCGACTGGAACACGAGATTGTCCGCGACCGACAGGCTCGGGATCAAATTGAACTGCTGGAATACGAGTCCAAGCCGGTCGCGGCGCAATTCGGCGCGGCCGGCGTCGCTCAGCCTGGAGACTACGGTATCGGCAAGGGCGATCTCGCCGCCGTCGGCGGCATCTAACCCTGCGATCAGGTGCAGCAGCGTGCTCTTGCCGCTGCCGGATTCGCCCGTCAGCGCGACGCTCTCGCCGGTTGCAACGGCCAGATCGACGCCGCGCAGCACCGCGACGTCTTCCCCGGCAGAGCGGTAACTCTTGGTCAGGCCGGTGACGCGAAGCACCGCGGCGGTCTGGTCAGGTGGAGCGATGGCGGTGCCTCATTGCGGCTTCTGGTATTTCAGGACGAACTCGTCGATCGGCACCGGGGCCTTGAAGACGGGAATGTCCTTCGGGTCCTCCGCATGATGCAGGAAATCGCCCTCGGCCACCAGCTTGAAGCCGGCCGCCTCGATCTCCTGCTTCAAGGTGCTCTCCTCGATCCGGTGCAGGGTCTTGGCGACGTTGGTGCCGTCGCCCGGCTTGGCCGAGTGGTCCGCGATGACGAGCAAGCCGCCCGGCTTCAGCGCGGCGAACATCTTCTTGTTCATCGCGGCGCGATCGACCGGCAGATAGCTGATGTCGTGATAGAAAAAGAAGAAGGTGATCATGTCGAGGTCCTTGACCTCGGGCGGGATCGGGTCGTCATAGTCGCGCACCACGTGGATCACGTTCTTCATCGCGGGCGACTTCGCGCGGGTGTCGAACTTGTCCTTCACGAATCGCTCGAGCACGGTAGCCGAATCCTGCGCATAGACCTTGCCCGAAGGGGCGACGGTGCGTGCCAGCAATTCGGTGCTGTAGCCGGCGCTCGCCGCCATGTCGAGGATGGTCATGCCGGGCTTGACGCCGGCAAAGGCGAGCATCTTGGCCGGCTGGCGGCGCTGATCGACCTGGCGGTCCGCATCGCTGCGATCGGGCGCGGCGACGATCGCGGCGTAGTCGGGACTGGCGGTGTCGTCTGCGCGGACAGCCGTCGCAGCGAGGAGGGCGGTGGACGCGAGCGCAGTGCAGGCGATCGCGCGAAGCATCAATCTGTTCATGAAATAACCCCGGCTTTTCGTTGCCCCCGAGCATAGCAGCGCCCCCATGACAGATCACCGCTTCGCGGCCGCGCCGACGCGATCGTGATCGGCCGTTACAGCTGCGCCGGGTTGTGCGACCCCGGTAAATTGCGTTGTTGCGTTGCCCGGCGAGGCGTGGCTAGCATCGCCGATTGGGGCCGATCTTACGAAGCCAAAAAACGAAACGACGGGGAGCCAGACATGACGACGCAACCGACGCCCATGGGGACGTCGAAGGGGACCGGGACGCCCAAGGGCGCCTGGACCATCACCTTCCTTCTGTTCCTGTTCATGGTGGTGAACTTTGCGGACAAGATCGTGGTCGGGCTCGCCGGCGTGCCGATCAGGAAGGAGATGGGCCTCACCCCGGAGCAGTTCGGCGACCTTGGCTCGGCCTTTTTCTATCTGTTCTCGATCTCGGCGATCGTGGTCGGGTTCATCGTCAACCGCGTTGATACGCGTTGGGTGCTGCTGATCCTGGCGGTGATCTGGTCGCTGGCGCAATTTCCGATGATCGGCACCGTCAGCCTCACGACGCTCACGATCTGCCGCATCATCCTCGGCGCCGGCGAGGGGCCGGCGTTCTCGGTCGCCGCGCACGCGATCTACAAGTGGTTTCCGGACGAGAAGCGCACGCTACCGACCGCGATCCTGTCGCAGGGCTCGGCGTTCGGCGTGATCCTTGCGGTGCCCGCGCTGAACTGGATCATCGTCAATCATAGCTGGCATCATGCCTTTGGCGCGCTCGGCATCGTCGGCCTGCTCTGGACCGTCGCCTGGTTCGCGCTCGGCAAGGAAGGGCCACTGGTGTCGACGACTGCTGTCGTCGCCGACGAGCCGCGGATTCCCTACTGGAAGCTGCTGTCGTCGCGCACCTTCATCGGCTGCGTGATTGCGACCTTCGGCGCCTATTGGGCGCTGTCGCTCGGACTCACCTGGTTCACCTCCTTCATCATCGAGGGCCTCGGCTTCTCGCAGCAGCAGGCCGGCTTCGTCTCGATCCTGCCCTGGATCTTCGGCGCGACGATCGTGATTCTGACCGGCTGGATATCGCAGTTGATGCTGGCGCGCGGCTTCACCACCCGCGGCGCGCGCGGCGTGCTCGGCTCGGTGCCGCTGATCATCGGCGGCGCCATTCTAGCGACCTTGCCCTACGCGCCGCCGGGCGGGCTGATGATCGCGTTGCTGGTGATCGGCTCCGGCCTGTGCGGCTCGATCTATGTGGTGTGCCCGCCGATGCTCGGCGAGTTCACCCCGGTGTCGCAGCGCGGCGCGATCATCGCGATCTACGGCGCGCTGTACACGATCTCGGGTATCCTGGCGCCGATGGTGATGGGCAGTGTGATCCAGCGCGCGGCCACGCCGATGGCCGGCTATATGAGCGGCTTCACCATCAACGCCGCGATCATGGCGGGATCCGGCCTGCTCGGGCTGCTGCTGCTGTGGCCCAACACCGAGCGGGCACGGCTGACCGGCACGTCACCGCCCGCGGGCGCCATCAGGGGCGCCGTATCGTCGACGTAGGGTAGGCACGCTTCACCCTCCCCCTCCAGGCAGGGCTATCGCATGTGGCCGAGGAGTTCGAAGAGGAAGGCATCGTTCCATCCGGCGCGCTTGAGCTTGCCACGCA
>NZ_JASGSR010000063.1:0-47839 GCF_040446015.1 Bradyrhizobium sp. INPA03-11B | reverse complement strand
CCAGCGCGCGGACGCGCAGTTCGGTTTCCGACAGTTCGGAATGGTCGTGATCGTGGTGGTGGTGATCATGTTCGCTCATGCCTGCAGAATAGGCGAAATCGCCGTGTTATGTCGAGGCAAGCGATACACAACAATGCGAGCTGGGAGGTATGCGTGGTTGACTGTGTGACGATCGAAAAAGGTCTCGGGCCAGAGGGGCGCATCGCCGTCGTGCGGTTCGACCGCGGCGACGGTATCAACGCGCTGTCGCCGGAGGCGTTGCGGCAGCTGACCGACGCGGCACGCAGCTTCGAGGACGACGGCGAGACCTCGGTGGTGGTGCTGACCGGCGGCGCCAAATCGTTCAGTGCCGGATTCGACCTCAAGGATGCCGAAGGGCGCTCGCGCCAGACCATGGATATGGGCACGCTGCGCCGGCACCTGAAGCTCGGGCCGCGGCTGACGCGCGCCTGGCAGGAGATGGAGCAGGTCACGATCGGTGCGATCGAGGGCTTCTGCGTCGGCGGCGGCGTGGCGCTCGCCGTCGCGCTGGATTTTCGGGTGATGGCGCGCGATGCCCATATGCGGGTGCCGGAGATCGCGCTCGGCATGAACATGAGCTGGTAGAGCGTGCCGCGCATGCTGCATCTGATGGGCCCGGCGCGGACCAAACAGGCAGTGATCCTGGCCGACGACCGGATCTCGGCCGACGAGGCCTATCAATGGGGCCTGGTGGAGCAGGTGGCTGATCCGGGCAAGTCGTACGAGGCCGCGATGGCACTCGCGGCCAAGGTCGCCGCGCAGCCGTCGATTTCGGTGGCGATGACCAAGCTGACGGTCAACCGGCTGGCGCATGCGCTCGACGATCTCGCCAGCCACATGGACCTCGACCAGTTCGCGCTGGCGAGCCTGACCGACGATCACAAGGAAGGCGTTGCGGCCTTCCTCGGACGGCGCAAGCCGCGCTTCCAGGGGCGCTGACGGCATTGTCGTACGATTGTTGGGCCAGTCCGACATCGCCGCCGGTGCCGTCCAAATGGATCGTCACGTTCGACCGCCACATGGACTATTTGCGAGCGGCCGACGCGATCAAGCGCCGGCAACTTGCCAAGGGCGGAGCGAGATTGGCCGAGTTGCTGAATGCCATATGGCCGTGAGGGGTAGCCCATCCATACATCCAAATAGCCACCGCCGCTCCTTGCTTTCGTGTCTTCCCGATCGCTTAATCGACGAAATCTGCACGAACGGCGCGGCTGTTCGTCGGAACCCATTGGCTTGCGCGTGAGCGCGCTCTCGCGATCGGAATGCACGTATGACGTCTGACTGCCGCCTCGAGCCCGACTTTTGCCAAGCTTCCGTCGCGGGCAGAGACGATCGCGACGGCGCATCGGGTGCGAGCCGGGGAACGGCGTCGCGCAGTCTGAGCTCCTTCGATGAAACCGTCGAGCTGAGACTCGGGATGATCGTGCCAGTTCTCGAGAATGACGGCCTAGAGGTCCTGGCATTCACGCTCGATGCGGAGCCGGACATCATTGGCGCCATGGATGTCGGCCTGAACGACGAGGAACGCCGGCGCGCCGAGCGGGTGAGGCTGGAGCGGGACCGCCGCCGCTTTGTTGTTGGACGCGGCCAGTTGCGCCGGGTCCTCGCTTCCAAGCTGGGAATTTCGCCGTCCGACGTCGAACTGGAATACGGACCGCTTGGCAAACCCTATTTGTCGCGCCGCATGCCTGCGCGCGATCTGCGCTTCAGCTTCTCGCGATCCGGCGATGTGGCAGTCGTCGCCCTCTCGACGAGGCAAGAGGTCGGCGTGGACATCGAGGCGGTCCTCCCTGTGCCCGAAGCGGACGAGATCGCAGCGCTCTGTTTTTCCGCCTCTAACGGCAGGTCTTACGCCGCCCTTGGCGCGGAAGGCCGCCTGGAAGGCTTCTTCCGGCGCTGGACGCAGTTGGAAGCTATCTCCAAGGCCTTGGGGTGCGGCCTGGGACAGTCCATGTCCTGGAATGAAAGGGATTGGGTTGTCCGAAGATTCATACCTCGAAGTGGGTATATCGGGTGCGTGGTCATCCCGAACTGGCAATCGCGCGATGTCACTACGCATTGAACGAGCAGGCTCATCGAAGTCCATTAGACTGCACGGGGGCACATTCGCGCCGCGCTTCGCTCCCGCACATGGCGGTCGCAGACGAGAACACGGGCCAGCCCCATGTCAGCGCAGTTGATACAGTTTTCCGAGCTCCTCGCAGCCCTCGCGGTCAGGGACATCAGGCTCTGGGTGGAGGGCGACCGGCTGCGGTGCAACGCGCCGGCTGGCGCACTCACGTCAGAGCTTCGCGACCAGTTGCAGGGCCGGAAAAGCGAGATCATCGCGTTTCTGAACATGGCCACGGCGGCCGCGCGACAGCCCGCAATCATTCCTCTGCAGTCTGGCGGAACACGTACGCCGATCTACGCCGTCCCCGGGCATGTCGGGGCGCCGTTCACATTTTCGGACCTGTCGAAGCATCTAGGCGGCGATCAGCCATTCTACGCACTCCAACCGACCGGATACGATGGGCAGAGCGAGCCGATGGACCGCGTCGAAGATATCGCCGAGTATTTCGCCCGCCAGATCGTCGAGTATCAGCCCAACGGTCCGTACATCATCGCCGGATATTGCTCCGGCGCTCCAACTGCTTTCGAACTCGCGAAAATCCTGGGACGCCGCGGAGCGGAGGTGCCATGCATCGCGCTCTTTGGCCCTCTTCACCCGACCACCTATCAGGAACTGCCGCGTCTGCTTTATTTCTCCGCCAGGAACGGACGCGAAGCTATCCAGCGCGAGATGGCGAAGCTGCCGACATTCGGCGCTCGCCTGCAATATTTCGGCAGTCGTCTCCAAGGTCTCGTGACCTTCGTTCGCAAGGGCAAGGAGCCGATCGCGACAGATCCGGTGCTGGCGAGCAGAGCCCGGCTTAAATCCACGGCGATCGCCGCGTTTCGACAGTACGTTCCCGCTCCGTATTCGGGCCGGGTATGCATATTTCTTCCGAACAAGGCCTGGCTGCGATCGGGTGCGGGGCCGCGCCGATGGCTTCGTGCGGTGCCTCATGCCGAATTCTATTTCGGGCCCGAGGGCTGTCACGCGGACTCCATGCTGGAAGAACCTGACGTGTCCGCGATCGCAGCGCTTTATCGCCAGGCAACCCAGGAGCTGAGCGACTGACGCAATTTCACTGCTGCAGTTTGATTATTGATTGCTTGATGGAGCGTGGTTCATGAATGAAGTCCTGCCCATTGTGGAGGAGGGCGTAGCGCTTCCCCTTCTGAACAGTGCCGATCATCAAACGCTGGTTGTCGCGTACAACGCCACGGCGGCAAGCTACCCGTCGGACCGGACGATCATCGATCTGTTTCGCGACCGGGTCTCGCGTAGCCCGGACGCTGAAGCGATCCGCTTCGGCGATGTCATGCTGACGTACCGGCAGCTCGACGAACGCTCCAATCAGATGGCCACGCATTTGAGCGCGATCGGCGTGGGGCCGGGTCGGATTGCCGTTGTGTTCATGGAGCATTCCATTGAGGTCGTCGTCGCGATCCTGGGCGTGCTGAAATCCGGCGCAGCCTATGTGCCGGTGGACGCGGCAACGCCGAAGGGGCGCATCGCTACGATCCTGATGGATATTGCCAACGGAACCGACGGGCGGTCGCCAGTGGTGATCACGCAGGCGCGCCTGGAAGCCGCCATTTCCCCCGATCTTGCCGAGATTGTCGTGCTCGACGCCGATTTCGCTTCGATCGCGCGTCAACCGGACTCTGCCCGGCCGTCCGCTGCCACGCCGGACGGCACCGCCTATATCATCTTCACCTCTGGCTCGACCGGCACTCCCAAGGGCGTCGAGATCGCGCACCGGAGCCTGGTGAACTACATCTGGTGGGCCGCCCAGGTCTACAGTTCCGGCGAACGTCTGGCCTGGCCTCTGTTCTCATCTCTGGCTTTCGACCTGACCGTCACGACGCTCTTTACGCCCCTCATCACCGGAGGCCGCATCGTGGTCTATCTCGGTGATCCCGGCGTGCAGAGTATGGTCGTGCTCAAGGTCATCGACGACAATGCCGTCGACATCATGAAGCTGACGCCGGCGCATCTGGCGATGATTCGCGACCGCAATCTTGAAACCACACGCCTGCGGAAATTCATCGTGGGCGGTGAGGACTTCAAGACCGAGCTGGCCCGCGACATCACGAAAGCCATCCCGCATCCGGTCGAGATCTACAACGAATACGGACCAACCGAGGCCACGGTCGGCTGCATGATTCACCGTTTCGATATCGACCGGGATCAAGCGGGCTCGGTCCCGATCGGCGTTCCGGCCGCCAATGCCGGAATCTACGTCCTCAGCGAAGCATATCAGCCGACCGGTCCCGGCATCATCGGTGAGATGTTCATTGCCGGCGACGGCCTCGCGAAGGGCTATTTCAATCGGCCTGACCTGACCGACGACCGTTTCCGCACGGCGATCGATCCCCGAGACGGGTTCACGAAGCTGCGGCTGTACAAGACGGGCGATCTTGGCCGCTGGAGTCCGGAAGGACGCCTGGAATTTCTCGGCCGTGCAGATCATCAGGTGAAGGTCGGTGGTGCGCGTGTCGAGCTCGGCGAGATCGAAGCGCGCCTTCTCAAGCACCCGCAGGTGCAGGAATGCGCGGTCGCCGTCATCGAACCGTCCGCGGCCGGAGGCGGCATGGCTCGACTTGCTGCCTACTATGTCTCGTCAGACGCTCTGACCGTGGCGGACCTGCGCGCCCACCTGGCCGAAGAGCTGCTGGAGTCGATGATTCCGACGCACTATGTTCGCCTTGAGCGGATGCCGCTCACCGCCAACGGCAAGGTCGACCGCACCGCGCTGCCTGAGCCGACGGCGGAAAACATCCGGTCAGCACAGGAATTCACCGCTCCCGCGACGGAGACCGAAAAGACGCTGGCCGCGTTGTGGTGCGATCTGCTGAAGGTCAAGTCGATCGGACGTCGCGACAACTTCTTCGAGCTGGGCGGCGAATCGCTGCTGGTGGTGCGGGCGGTGGCGCGGATGCGAAAGATCTTCGGCGTCGACGTGCAGATTCGCAACCTGTTCGAGCGCCCGACACTGTCCGAACTGGCGGAAGTGATCGACGGGATGCGCTGGGTGGCCCATTCCGAAGCCGCTTCCGCATCGGAGGGACCGAGAGAGGAAATCGAACTCTAGCGTGGCGGCACGCTTCCAATCCGGACGGAAACATTTGCGTTGGACTGATGGCAGAGCGCACGAACATGATGGACAAAGCTTTGGGACCGGTGCGAGGACCGGGGCTGCCCTGGACGGCGGCGGAGTATGAGCTCCTGCGGGATCAGGTCCGCCGGTTCGTCGAGGAGGAGATCAAGCCCTGCGCGGATGGCTGGGAAGAGCAGGGGTTCATTCCCCGTCCGGTCCTGCGCCGCATGGGCGAACTCGGTTTCTTCGGTATCCGTTACCCGGGCGGGTATGGCGGCGCCGAGATGGACGCGGTCGCGTCGACGGTTTTCGCCGAGGAGCTTGGGCGCTCGACCTATGGCGGAGTAGCCGACGCGATGCTGGTCCAGGCCGAGATGGCGTCCGTGTATGTCTTTCATGACGGCACCAGAGCCCAGCGGGCCCGCTGGATGCCCGGCATCATCCGCGGCGAGGTGATCACCGCCGTTGCCATCACGGAACCGGACGCCGGCTCGGACGTGAAGGCGATCCGCACGCGCGCGCTCCGGGAGGGCGACTCCTACATCCTCGACGGCACTAAGCTCTACATCACGAACGGTGTCCACGCGGACCTCTACTGCGTCGCAGCCAAGACCAATCCCTCGGCAGGAAGCAACGGGATCACGATGTTCCTCGTCGAGAAAGGCACGCCCGGCTTCAGCGTCGGCCGTGTGCTGGACAAGCAGGGCTGGCGCTCCTCGGACACGGCGGAACTCGTCTTCGACGGTTGCAGGGTGCCCGCCGAGAACGTGCTCGGCGCGGAGGGGCAGGGCTTCTACTCCATCATGCGCAACTTCCAGAACGAGCGCCTCGTCCTCGCCGCCATGGCGATCGGAATGGCCGAGGCGGCGATCGACATGACCCTCGCCCACGTGAAAGCTCGCCGCGCATTCGGGGGCGTCCTGTGGGACTTGCAGGCGATCCGTCAACGCCTCGCGATGCTCGCCGCCAAGGTCGAGGCAAACCGCGAGTTTCTCTATGCCACCGCGTGGCGCATGGCGGCGGACGACGATTGCATCCGCGAGATATCGATGTTGAAAGCCATCTGCGCCGAACTCGTCAACGAGGTCGCGTATGCCTGCGTCCAGTTCCACGGCGCTATGGGCGTCATGCGCGAGAGCCCGATTGAGCGCATCGCGCGTGACGCGCGCGTCCTGCCCATTGCTGGCGGCGCAACGGAGGTGATGCTGGAGGTCGTCGCCTCGATGTCGTGAGCCGCATGCGGCAGTCGGGTCGCGGAGGGCGAACGACGCTTGGTCCAGGCATCACCCCAGGCGCCACCGATCCATATCCGTAATTCGCATAAGGTATATTATGGAATATTTATATCTACAATTAGACCAGCCCATCTGGATCGCACGGCAATCCACGCGCACGCGTCTCGTCAGAAAGCCGATATTGCCGCGGCCTACGGACGCTGCAATAAGCCCCAGCTGTGCAGAGATCGCTGGTGACCCCGCGGCATCAGGTCCGTATAGGATGGCATCTCAGAACAACAACAAGCCTCCAAGGGAGCAACCAATGAGCTTATCACGACGCACGCTGCTGAAGGTCTCCGCCGCTTCCGCTGTCCTGGGCGGAATTGGCGCGCCGTATGTCGCGCGCGCCCAGTCGGCCGAATTCTCGTACAAGTTCGCCAACAACCTGCCGGAGTCGCACCCGTTCGTGGCGCGCGCCCGGGAGATGGCCGCGGCGATCAAGACCGAGACCAACGGCCGGTTTGACCTTCAGGTGTTTCCGAACAGCCAGCTCGGTTCCGATACCGACATGCTGAGCCAGGTGCGCTCCGGCGGCGTCGAATTCTTCACGCTGTCCGGCCTGATCCTGGCGACCCTGGTGCCGGCGGCCTCGATCAACGGCATCGGTTTCGCGTTCCCTGACTATCCCACGGTCTGGAAGGCCATGGATGGCGAGCTCGGCGCCTATGTGCGCGGCGAGATCAACAAGGCCGGCCTCGAGGTCATGGACAAGATCTGGGACAACGGCTTCCGTCAGACCACGTCGTCGACCAAGCCGATCAACGGTCCTGACGATCTCAAGGGCTTCAAGATCCGCGTGCCGGTGTCGCCGCTGTGGACCTCGATGTTCAAGGCGTTCGATGCATCGCCCGCCTCGATCAATTTCAGCGAAGTCTATTCGGCGCTGCAGACCAAGATCGTCGAAGGCCAGGAAAACCCGCTGGCGCTGATCTCGGCAGCGAAGCTGTACGAGGTGCAGAAGTACTGCTCGCTGACCAACCACATGTGGGACGGCTTCTGGTTCCTGATGAACCGTAGAGCCTGGGCGGCTCTGCCTGACGATATCAAGACCATCGTCGCCAAGAATGTCAACGCGGCCGCCGTCAAGGAGCGCGAGGACACCGAGAAGCTGAACGCCACCGTGAAGCAGGAACTGACCGGCAAGGGTCTGGCCTTCAACCAGCCCGAGGTCGGGCCGTTCCGCGACAAGCTGCGCGCCGCCGGCTTCTACGCAGAGTGGAAGGGCAAGTACGGAGAGAAGGCCTGGGATCTGCTCGAGAAGTCCGTCGGCAAACTGTCCTGATCGATCAAGCGGGAGGCTCGCCAGCGGAGATTTGCTATGGCTCATGTCGAGATGACGCCGGCCGTGGCCGGCGAGGCGGCATCACAGCCCCCTCGCCGCCGCTCCGTTCTCGGTTCCATCGAGGCGGCGCTCGGATGGCTGGTCGAGATCCCGGCGGCGATCCTTGTCGTCGCAGAGGTCGTGATCCTGTTCGCCGGCGTGGTGTCGCGTTACGTGCTGCATGCGCCGCTGATCTGGTCCGACGAACTGGCGTCGATCCTGTTCCTGTGGCTCGCGATGCTTGGATCGGCGGTGGCGTTCCGCCGCGGCGAGCACATGCGGATGACGGCGCTGGTCGCGAGCGCCGGGCCGCGGCTGTGGGCCTATCTCGACGTGGTCGCGACCTGCGCCGCGCTGGCGTTCCTGATCCTGATCGTGAGGCCGGCCTATGAATACGCCTACGAGGAAAGCTTCATCACGACGCCGGCGCTGCAGATCTCCAACACCTGGCGCGCGGCCGCATTGCCGGTCGGCACCTGCCTGATGGCGCTGTTCGCGCTGCTGCGGCTGGCGCGGGTCGGCGACATCAAGACCTTCCTGCTGGCGGTGCTGACCGTGGTCGCGCTGATCGGCGTGTTCTGGCTGGCGCAGCCGCTGCTGCGGCCGCTCGGCAACCTCAATCTGATCATCTTCTTCGTCGGTGTGGTCGGCTTCTGCGTGTTCGCGGGCGTGCCGATCGGCTTTGCCTTCGGCATGGCGATCTTCGGCTATCTGGCGCTGACTACGCGGACGCCGCTGATGGTGCTGGTCGGCCGGATGGACGAGGGCATGAGCCATCTGATCCTGCTGTCGGTGCCGCTGTTCGTCTTCCTCGGCCTGCTGATCGAGATGACCGGCATGGCGCGCGCGATGGTCGCGTTCCTGGCGAGCCTGCTCGGGCATGTCCGCGGTGGCCTGCATTATGTGCTGGTCGGCGCCATGTACCTGGTCTCCGGCATTTCCGGGTCGAAGGCCGCCGACATGGCCGCCGTCGCGCCCGTTCTGTTCCCGGAAATGAAGCAGCGCGGCGCCAAGCCGGGCGATCTGGTCGCCCTGCTCGCTGCCACCGGCGCCCAGACCGAGACCATTCCGCCGAGCCTGGTGCTGATCACGATCGGCTCGGTCACCGGCGTCTCGATCTCGGCGCTGTTCACCGGCGGCCTGCTGCCGGGCGTCGTGCTGGCGATCACGTTGTCGGGGCTGGTGTGGTGGCGCTACCGCGGCGAGGATCGCAGCCACGTGCAGCGCGCCACCGGCAGCGAGATCGGCAAGGCGCTCGTGTTCGCCCTGCCCGCATTGGCCCTGCCCTTCGTGATCCGCTACGCCGTGGTCGAAGGCATCGCCACGGCGACCGAAGTCTCGACCATCGGCATCGTCTACGCCTTCGTCATCGGCCTCCTGATCTACCGCAAGTTCAACTGGCGGCGGCTGGTGCCGATGCTGATCGACACGGCGTGCCTGTCGGGCGCGATCCTGTTCATCATCGGCACCGCCACCGGCATGGCCTGGGGCCTGACCCAGTCCGGCTTCTCACGGGCGCTGGCAGCGTCGATGACCGGGCTGCCCGGCGGTTCGGCGACCTTCATCGCGGTCTCGATCCTGGCCTTCGTGATCCTCGGCAGCGTGCTCGAGGGCATCCCGGCGATCGTGCTGTTCGGGCCGCTGCTGTTTCCGATTGCGCACCAGGTCGGTGTCCACGAGGTGCACTACGCCATGATCATCATCCTGGCGATGGGCATCGGGCTGTTCGCGCCGCCGTTCGGCGTCGGCTATTATGCCGCCTGCGCCATCGGGCGCGTCGATCCGGCCGAAGGTATCCGGCCGATCTGGGGCTACATGCTGGCGCTGTTGATCGGACTGATCATCGTCGCCATCTTCCCCTGGATATCGATCGGTTTCCTTTAAAGCACCTTGCGGATCGGATAGAGCCATGAGTGCAGCTCAAAACCAGTACTCGATCGGGCTGGACAAGACGCCTGCCAACTACGTGCCGCTGACGCCCTTAAGCTTCCTGGCGCGCTCGGCCGCGGTCTATCCCGACCACGTCAGCGCGGTCTATGAGGGCCGCAGCTTCACCTGGAACGAGACCTACGAGCGCTGCAAACAGTTCGCGTCCTATCTCGCGGGCCGTGGCATCGGCCTTGGCGACACGGTCGCAGCGATGCTGCCGAACATCCCGGCGATGAACGAGCTGCACTTTGCAGTGCCGATGACCGGCGCGGTGCTCAACGCGCTGAACATCCGCCTCGATGCCGCGTCGATCGCGTTCCAGCTCGATCATGGCGGCGCGAAGATCATCCTTGTCGATCCCGAATTCTCGGGCGTGATCGCGGAAGCCTTGACGCTGATGAAGGGCGCAAAGCCGATCGCGATCGATGTCGATGACGCGGCGTTTGTGGGCGGCAAGCGGATCGGCGAGATCGAGTACGAAGCAGCGGTCGCGGCTGGCGATCCGGCATTCGTGGAACGGCCGCCGGCCGACGAATGGGATGCGATCGCGCTGAGCTACACGTCGGGCACGACGGGCAATCCGAAGGGCGTCGTGACCCATCATCGCGGCGCGTATCTGAACGCCGTCAGCAACATCCTCGCCGGCAATCTCGGCCAGCATCCGGTCTATCTCTGGACGCTGCCGATGTTCCACTGCAACGGCTGGTGCTTCCCGTGGACGATCGCGGCGACCGCCGGCGTCAATGTCTGCCTGCGCAAGGTCGATCCCGCCAAGATCTTCGAGCTGATCCCGAGGCACGGCGTCACCCACATGTGCGGTGCGCCGATCGTCTACAACACGCTGATCAACGCCCCCGATGCGCCGAAGGGTGGCAAAGCGAAACCCGTCGTCGGCCTGATCGCAGGCGCAGCGCCGCCGGTTGCGGTGCTCGAGGGCGCCGAGCGCATCGGCGTCAAGCTGACCCACGTCTATGGCCTGACCGAGGTCTATGGCCCCGCCTCCGTCTGCGCCGAGCAACCCGGCTGGGATGAGCTGTCGGCCGATGCGCGCGCGCAGCTGAAGCGGCGTCAGGGTGTGTCGTATCCGCTGCAGGAAGGCGTCACGGTGCTCGATCCCGAGACCATGCGCGAAGTGCCGCGCAACGGCGAGACCATCGGCGAGGTCATGTTCCGCGGGAACATCGTGATGAAGGGCTATCTGAAGAACGAGAAGGCGACGCAGGAAGCGTTCGCCGGCGGCTGGTTTCACACCGGCGATCTCGGCGTGCTCGACGAGCACGGCTATGTCATCATCAAGGACCGCTCCAAGGACATCATCATCTCCGGCGGCGAGAACGTCTCCTCCGTCGAGGTCGAGGACATCCTCTACAAGCACCCGGCCGTGCTGTTTGCGGCTGTTGTCGCCAAGCCCGATCCGAAATGGGGCGAAGTGCCCTGCGCCTTCATCGAGCTGAAGGACGGCGCCAAGGCGACCGAGGCCGAGATCATCGCCTATTGCCGCGAGCACATGTCGGGGTTCAAGGCGCCGAAATCCGTGGTGTTCGGCGTGATCCCGAAGACCTCCACGGGCAAGATCCAGAAATTCCTGCTGCGCAACGCGGTCGGATCGGCCAAGGCGATTTCGGCGTAAGCTGCGTCGCTCAGCCCTCTGCAAGGCGGCCGAGCAGCTCGTACAGCTGGCGCTTCTGGTCGGCCTTGAGCGGCGCCAGCGTCGTCGCCGTGCATTCGATCTCGATCGGGATCAACTGCTCGACCAGCGCTGTGCCGGCCGCGGTCAGATCAATCAAGATCAGCCGCTTGTCGGTCGGGTCGCGCCGCGTTGCGACCAGGCGCCGCTTCTTCAGCCGCAGCACGACGTCGCGGATGTTGGCCGGCTCCATCGCGACCAGCCGACCGAGCAGGTTCTGCGACAGCGCTCCGCGCTCGTAGAGCCGGGCCAGCGTTGCATATTGCGGCGCCGTCAGGTCGTAGGAGCCGATCCGTTCGACCAGGTTGGACGAGGCGCGCTGATAGGCCTTGCGCAGCAGGAAGCCGACCTGGTCCTCCAGCCGGTAGTCCGACGCAAGGCGCCTGACCGGCGCCGCTGCCTTAGTCGACGTTCTCGGCATCGCGGTACATCACCTTGTGGCGCGTGGTCGAAACCCATTCGTCGATCTCGGCTTCCGTCATGAAGTGCTGCTCATCGAACCTGTTCCAGTTGCTGATATCGGCCAGGCTCTTCTTCCAGCGTTTGTAGGGCGGCTTGGCCGGCGGGCCGAAGCACATGATGTCGAGCACGGACAATTCATCGGGAATTCCGAGCAGCGGCTTCATCGCCTGCTGCGCCTTCTCCTGCCCGATCGCGGTCACCCACCAGACGTTATAGCCAAGGGCTGCGGCCGCCAGATGCGCCGA
The DNA here is from genome assembly GCF_040446015.1 of Bradyrhizobium sp. INPA03-11B. Lineage (NCBI taxonomy): Bacteria > Pseudomonadati > Pseudomonadota > Alphaproteobacteria > Hyphomicrobiales > Nitrobacteraceae > Bradyrhizobium > Bradyrhizobium sp. INPA03-11B. The sequence goes on along the minus strand of NZ_JASGSR010000063.1, from coordinate 35,708 downwards.
CATCGTCGCGGCCGCCACGCTCTGCAGCAGAATGCGCTCGGCATTCTCCTTGTACATCTTGTCGAGCGCGGAGCCGTCGTTGAGCACCGGAAACGCCTTGACCCAGCGGAAGTCGCTGGCGACCACGATGAAGCCGGGGGCCGACGCGAGGCCGCGATAGTCGGGCGTTGGAAACTTCATCTTGAGCCGGGCACGCGCGACCTGCTCCTCGCGGAAATACTCCGTGATCCTGTTCTTGAGGTCCTGATCGGTGACGGCGATGAAGTGCCAGGGCTGGGCATTGGCGCCCGACGGCGCGTGCCGCGCCGCTTCCAGGATCATGTCGTAATGTTCCGGCGGCATTGCCGTAGCTGGAGTCGAATGCCCGGGTCGTCAAGCGGTTCTTCACGACGTCCATCAGCGCGTCATATCGCGTGCGGTCGGTATAATCCCGCACTGTCACAGCTTCCGCCATTGCGGCCTCCCGATATTGTTATGATCATAACGATATCGGAAGCGCGCAAAAGGTCAATGCCCGGCTGCGAGGCATCGGCAGCGCTGGCGAACGGAACCGCGCGCCCGATCGACGCGCGGTGTCTGATCAGCCCTGGACTATTTGAATTTTCAGCCTGCCCGATCGAGCGTCAGCCGCATGCCGTCATAGGCCGGGATTACGCCGGCCGGCAGGCTCTGCCGCAACACCTCGTAGTCGAGGTCGGAATGCATGTTGGTGATCACGGCGCGCTTCGGCTTGAAGCGCTCGACCCATGACAATGCGTCGGCGACGCTGAAATGGCTGGGATGCGGCGCATAGCGCAGGCCGTCGACGATCCAGAGATCGAGGCCTTGCAGCGCCGGCCAGCTCTCCTCGGGAATGTCGTGCAGATCGGGCGTGTAGGCGGCATCGCCGATGCGGTAGCCAAGCGCCGGAATCCGGCCATGCTGCACCAAGAAGGCCTCGAGCTTGAGCGGACCGCCCTTCCCTTGCACCGTGTGGCTCTCGGCGGCCTCGATCGAATGCCGGGTCAGGATCGGCGGATAGTCGCTGCCCTCCGGCGAGATGAAGCAATAGGAGAACCGCGCCATGATGTCCTTGGCGGTCGACTGGTTGAAGTAGACCGGGATGCGGCGGCGCTGGTGCAGCACGACCGAGCGCAGATCGTCGATGCCGTGGGTCTGGTCGGCGTGCTCATGCGTCAGGAACACCGCGTCGATATGCTCGACATTGGCGTCGATCAGCTGCTCGCGCAGGTCGGGCGCCGTATCGATCACGACCCGCGTGGTGCCGTGTTCCATGGTGCGCTCGGCCATGATCGAGCAGCGGCGGCGGCGGTTTTTTGGATTGTTCGGATCACAGGCACCCCAGCCGAGCGCCGGGCGCGGCACACCGGCGGAAGAGCCGCAGCCCAGAATTGTCAGTGTCAGCGTCATGCAGCAACTTTCGGCGCCGGCACCTTGGAGAACAGCCGGAAGAAGTTTTCAGTGGTCTGCCGCGAGATCTCCTCCAGGGAAACGCCGCGCGTTTCGGCGAGCACCTTGGCGACCTCGACGACGTAGGAAGGTTCATTGCGCTTGCCGCGGAATTTGCCGGGCGCAAGATACGGCGCGTCGGTCTCGACCATGATGCGGTCGGCCGGCAACTCCGCGGCCAGCGCACGGAGGGCGTCCGACTTCTTGAAGGTCAGGATGCCCGTGAAGGAGATCGACAGCCCAAGCGAGATCGCCTTCATCGCGAGCTCGCGCCCGCCGGTGTAGCAGTGCAGGACGGCCTTGAACGGCCCTTTCGCGACTTCGTCCTCCAGGATGCGGCCGCAATCCTCGTCGGCCTCCCGGGTGTGGATGACGAGCGGCAGGCCGGTTTCGCGGGCCGCGGCGATATGCGCACGAAAGCCGCGCTCCTGGGCCTCGCGCGAGCCGTGCTCGTAGAAATAGTCCAGCCCCGCCTCGCCGAGCGCCACGACCTTCGGGTGCTTGGTCAGCTCGATCAATTCGCTGGCCGGGATGCCGTCCTCTTCATCGGCGTGATGCGGATGGGTGCCGACCGAACAGTAGACGTCGGGAAAGCGCTCTGCGATCGCAAGCAGGCCGCCGAGCCGCCTCACGCGGGTCGAGATCGTCACCATGCGGCCGATGCCGGCCGCCTCAGCGCGCCCGACGATCCCGTCGAGATCATCGGCGAAATCAGGAAAATCGAGATGGCAATGACTGTCGACCAGCATGAATTTCGAACCGCTCACTCGGTCTTCGGTTCCACGTAGCGCGGGAACACGCCGACAGGCGCCGGCAGCGTCGTGCCCGGCCTGATCCGCTCCGCGATCGCCGTGAAGTTGCGCGCATCCGCTGATATGCCGAGGCTGTCGAGCATCTTGGCGCAGGACTCGGGCATTACGGCCTGCGCCATGATCGCGATCTGGCGCACGACTTCGGCGGTGACATAGAGCACCGTCTTCTGGCGCGCCGGATCGGTCTTGGCCAGCGCCCACGGCGCCTCGCCGGCAAAGTAGCGGTTGGCCTCGGCGACCACGGCCCAGACGGTGTTGAGCCATTGATGGATCTGCTGCGCCGCCATCGCGGTCCGCGACGTCTCCAGCATGGCGTCGGCCTGCGCCAGGATCGCCTTGTCATTGTCGCTGAACTCGCCGGGCTCCGGCAGCACGCCGCCGAGCTGCTTGGCGATCATCGACAGCGAGCGCTGCGCCAGATTGCCGAAATCATTGGCGAGGTCGGCGTTGATGCGCGCGACGATGGCCTCGTGGTTGTAGTTGCCGTCCTGGCCGAACGGCACCTCGCGCAGGAAGAAGTAGCGCACCTGGTCGACGCCGTACTGGTTGGCGAGATTGAAGGGGTCGACCACATTGCCGACCGACTTCGACATCTTCTCGCCCCTGTTGAACAGGAAGCCGTGCGCATAGACACGCTTCTGCAGGGGGATGCCGGCCGACATCAGGAAGGCCGGCCAGTACACCGCGTGGAAGCGGATGATGTCCTTGCCGATGATGTGCACGTCCGCCGGCCAGTAGCGCCAGTGCTTGTCGTTCTCGTCGGGATAGCCGACACCTGTGATGTAGTTGGTCAATGCGTCGACCCAGACATACATCACGTGCTCGGGATCGTTGGGGACCTTGACGCCCCAGTCGAACGTGGTGCGCGAGATCGAGAGGTCCTTCAGCCCGCCGCGCACGAAGCTCATCACCTCGTTGCGGCGCGAATCCGGACCGATGAAATCGGGCTGGCTCTCATAGAGGTGCAGGAGCTTGTCCTGGTAGGCCGAGAGCTTGAAGAAATAGCTCTTCTCCTCGACCCATTCGACCGGCGTGCCCTGCGGGCCGCGGCGAACATTGTCCTCGCCGACGACGGTCTCTTCCTCGGCATAATAGGCCTCGTCGCGCACCGAATACCAACCGGCATAGGTGTCGATATAGATGTCGCCGTTGTTCTGCATGCGATTCCAGATCGCTTGCGAGGAATGGTGATGCGCGGGCTCCGAGGTGCGGATGAAGCGGTCGAAGGAGACGTTGAGCCGCTCATCCATCTCCTTGAAGCGCGCGGCGTTGCGGGTCGCGAGATCGTACGGCGTCATGCCCTCGCCCTGCGCGGTCTGGATCATCTTCTGCCCGTGCTCGTCGGTGCCGGTCAGGAAGAACACGTCCTTGCCATCGAGCCGCTGGAAGCGTGCCAGCGCATCGGTCGCTATCGCCTCATAGGCGTGACCGATATGCGGCTGTCCGTTCGGATAAGCGATCGCCGTCGTGATGTAGTAGATGTTGCCGCGATCTGCGGCTGGCGCCGAATGGGATGCGGATGCGGGAGTCGCCGCTGCGGCCTTGGGTTGCTTCGGCGTGCGAACCTTTGCCGGTCTCGGCGCCTTCTCGGCAGCCGGAGGCTTCGGAGATGCGGGCTTCCGTGCCACTGATGCGACAACCGCTGCGGCTGCGTTCTTCGGCGCGGTCTTGGCGGCCTTCGCGGCCGCCTTCCTGGCCGTCTTCTTCGCAGCCTTCTTCACGGTCTTTTTGGCAGCCTTCTTTGCCGCCGACGTCTTGGCTCCCGTTTTGGCTTTCGCGGCCTTCCTCGCCTTCCTGGCGACGCGCCCACCCTTCTTGGCCGCGCGCGATTTCGCAGCGGCCTTCCTCGTTGCGCGGGCGGGCGATGCCTTCTTCGTCTTCTTGGCCTTCTTCGACGATTTCTTCTTAGCGGTCGCCACCACGGAATCCTTTGCAGATCGAAACGAGATTGTCGGGAGTGTCGTCAGACAGATGTGATTTTGAGACTTGGCGTCTACCGGGTCGCATCCGCGAGCATCGAAAACACCGAGAAAACCAGCGGCTTGCGCTCCAGATTGTAGGCTTCGGTATCGCGCGCGGCGCGGACGATCTTTTCCCATACCTCCGCCAGCCGTGCAAGGCGCGGCAGATTGGCATTGGCATCGCCGGTGCGCATGCGCTCGCTCATCCAGCGATCGATGCCGTCGATGAAAGCGGCGAGCGCGACGCGGTCGCTGGTGCCGAGCGCATCGCCCAGCGCGTGCAGCTCACGTGGATCGACGCTCGGAAGTGTCGCGAGCAGCGCGGCCGTGCGTTGCTGCAACTTGAGCGCGTCGCCGCCGAGCAACGAAAGTGCCCGCCCGACGCTGCCCTCTGATGCCGCCGCGGCTTCAGCCAGCGCAGGATCGTCAGCTGCGATGTCGGTTGCGGCCGCGGCTGCACGCAGCACATCGCCCGTCTCCAGCGGCCGCAGCAGCAATTTGCGGCAGCGGGACAGGATGGTCGGCAACACCCGCGACGGCGCGTGGCTGACCAGCAGGAACAGCGACTGCTGCGGCGGCTCCTCCAGGATTTTCAGCAGCGCGTTCGCAGCGTTCGGATTGAGCTCGTCGACGGTGTCGACGATGCAGACGCGCCAGCCGTCGACCGCAGCGGTCGAGCCGAAGAACGAGATGGTCTCGCGTGTCTCGTCGACCGTGATCACGGTCCGCATTACGCCGCGGTCGTTGAGGCCGCGCTCCAGCACCAGCAGGCCGCCATGGGCACCCGCCGTGACTTGCCGCGCCACCGGATCGGATGGATCGACCCGCAGCGTCGGCGCCGCCTGAACTTGGGACGATTTCGGATTGCGGAACGCCAGCACGAAGCGCGCCATGCGGTAGGCCAGTGTCGCCTTGCCGATGCCCTGGGCTCCGCCGATCAGCCAGGCGTGCGGGATCCGCCCGCTGCGATAGGCATCGAGCAAGGCGGTCTCCGCCTCGCGATGCCCGAACAGATCGGACGTTTCGCGCGGATGGCGAGCGGTGCTCTCCTGTTCGACCTTGCGCGCGCTCATGCGGGATTGTCCGCCGTGAGCGTCGCGCGCAGATGCTCGCGCAGCGCGGCCCATATCCTCGCCGTGACCGTGTCCGGATCCGCCGTGGCGTCGATCAGCACGCAGCGCTCCGGCTCTTCCGCCGCGATCCGGCGATATGCGTCGCGCAAATCCTGGTGGAACTTGATGCCCTCGGCCTCGAAGCGATCAGCGGAGGCGTTGCCGCGGCGCGCGGCGGCGCGCTGCAGGCCGACCTCGACCGGTACGTCGAGGATAAAGGTCAGATCAGGTTTGAGATCGCCGATCGTCACACGCTGCATGGCGTTGACGAGTTCGGGCGACACCTGCCCGAGCTGGCCTTGATAGGCGCGCGTGGAATCGAAGAAGCGATCGCACAGCACCCAGATGCCCTGGTTGAGCGCCGGCAGGATCACGGTGCGGACGTGGTCGTCGCGCGCCGCGGCAAACAGCAGCGTCTCGGCCTCGGGCCCGAGCAGCTTGCCCATCCCCGACAGCACGAGGTGACGGATGATCTCGGCCCCCGGCGAGCCGCCGGGCTCGCGGGTCACGATGGCGCGCAGCTTCGCGGTATCGAGCCGTTCGGCGAGCTTGCGGATCTGGGTCGATTTCCCCGACCCCTCGCCGCCTTCAAAGGTGATGAACCGACCGCGCAAGCTCGGCCGCTGGACTGCTGCTTCCGCCATGTCAGAGCTTCTCGACCCCTGCGCGGAACATTCCGATGACGAGCTCCTGGGCGCCGTCGAGCGCGCGGCGCATCGTCGATCCCGTACCGACGGCATCTGCCGCGTAGACAGGGGTCTCCATTGCGACGTTGGCTCCACGCCAGACCCGGACGACGCCGATCTGCTGGCCGGCGGCGATCGGCGCCTTGACCGGGCCGCTATAGATCACGCGCGCGAGCAGCTTGTCGTTGCCGTTCTTCGACACCATCACCTTGATCGGATCGGGGCTGACCAGCTTGACCGAGCGGCTCTCGCCGCCGAACACCCGGGCATAGCCGACCGGCTGGTTGGCCGCGATCAGGACCCGAGTCTCGAAGCTGCGGAACCCCCATTCCAGCATCTTCTTGGCCTCGGTCGCGCGATCCTCCGAATCCTCGAGCCCGTTGATGACGACGATCAGCCGCGTGTCGTTCTGGACGGCCGAGCCGACCATGCCGTAGCCGCCTTCCTTGGTGTAGCCGGTCTTCAACCCATCGGCGCCGGGCAACGCGTTCAGAAGCGGATTGCGGTTCTGCTGGCGGATCTTGTTCCAGGTGAATTCCTTCTCGCCGAACAGCTTGTACCTGTCCGGGTAGGTCAGGATGATGTGGCGCGCCAGCACCGCGAGTTCCCGCACCGTCATCTTGTTGGTCGGGTCCGGCAGCCCGTTGGAATTGCCGAAGGTCGACTTGGTCATGCCGAGCTCGCGGGCGCGCTTGGTCATGAAGTCGGTTGCGAACGTATGCTCGTTGCCGGCGATGCCCTCGGCGAGCGCGATGCAGGCGTCGTTGCCGCTCGGGATGATCGCACCGTGCAGGAGGTCGTCGACCGAGACCTTGCTGTTGATCGCCGCGAACATCGTCGAGGTGCCGGACGGCGCCCCGCCCCGCCGCCAGGCGTTCTCGCTGATCCGGTACTCGTCGGTCAGTTTGATGTCGCCCTTCTTGATGGCGTCGAACACCACCTCGGCCGTCATCAGCTTCATCATGCTGGAGGGCGCGCGCAGCTCGTCGGCATTCTTCTCGAACAGCACGCTGCCCGAGGAGGCCTCAACCAGGATCGCGGTCGGTGCGTCGCCGTCGAACCCGCCCTCTTCCTTCTTGGCTCCCTGGACGCTGTTGTTGGCGGCGTAGACCACCCCGCCGCAGCCGATCGCCAGGGCGACCGTGGCCGCGACCAAGCCACGCCAGCAACGCCCGGCGCGAGCTAGCAACGTGCGGGGAACTGCGGTTGGGGCTGCCATCGGCGATGTCCTGAAAGACTGCGTTCTAACAGCTGGAAGTATCGCAAACAACTGAGGTTTCGCCGCTTGTGCACGGCCGGCTGGATTGCCGGCTGGGTCGAACGCCCGTATCCTTGTCAGTAATCTCTGGAACCAGCTAACGACAACAGAACCGGCAAACAAGGCGGAAACGCGAATGTCATCCTCCCGCACCATTTCCGCCAACGGCATCGACATGTTCGTGCGCGAGGCCGGGCAAGGCCCGCTGGTCGTCCTCTGCCATGGCTGGCCGGAATTGTCCTACTCCTGGCGACACCAGATCGCAGCGCTCGCCGCGGCAGGTTTTCGAGTCGCCGCCCCAGACATGCGCGGCTTCGGCCGGACCACCGCGCCGGCCGATGTCGGCGCCTATACGATTTTCGATACCGTCGGCGACGTGGTCGCACTGGTGGCTGCGCTCGGCGAGAAGAAGGCTGTCATCGTCGGTCACGATTGGGGAGCGCCGGTCGCCTGGCACGCGGCCCTGTTCCGTCCCGATGTCTTCACGAAGGTCGCCGGCCTCAGCGTGCCGCCGCCGTTTCGCGGCCGCGGACGTCCGCTGGAAACCCTGCGCGAGAGCGGCATCACCAATTTCTATTGGCAGTACTTCCAGCCGCCCGGCGTCGCCGAGGCCGAGTTCGAGCGCGACATTGCCCACACCATGCGTCTGGTGCTCGGACGTGGCGTCTCCGATCCGAGCTCGATGTTCGTCGACGAAGCCAAGGGCTTCCTCGGCAAGCTGCCGACCGGAACGCCGCTGCCAGCCTGGATCACCGAGGCGGACATCGCCGAATTCGCAGAGAGCTACCGGCAGTCCGGCTTCCGCGGCGGCCTGAACTGGTACCGCAATCTCGATCGCAACTGGGAGCTGACCGCGCCCTGGCAGGACGCCCGGATCTATCAGCCCTCACTGTTCATCGCCGGCTCGAACGATTCGGTGATTACCGGGCTGATCGGCGCCAAGCGGGTTGCGGACATGGAGCGCGTGCTGCCGAACCTCAAGCAGAAGCTGATCATCGAGGGTGCCGGCCACTGGATCCAGCAGGAGCGCCCCGATGAGGTCAATGCGGCGCTGATCGCGTTCCTGAAATGATCAGGCCAAGAGCCTGATTCGCAACGATTTGACTTAGTAGAGCCCGCGCCCGCTCAGCACTTCGGCCGGTCCGCGCGCGTCGATCGGCACGTAGGCGGCGGCCGGGCTCGGGGTCGCGGCATAGCGCGGGTCGCTCTCGTAGGAGACCTCGCGCGGATTGTTCAAGGCGCGGCCCCGTGAACGGCTCGAGGCCGACATTTCGGAGGTCGCGCTGACCGAGGCATAGTCAGCCTGGGTGTTGCCGAGGCTGTAGGGCCGGCCCTCAGGCAGCGGAACGTCGCCGCGCAGACGACCGGACGAGGACGACATCTCAGGTACGAATGGCCGTGCAGAGGCGACGCGGACCATCGACGGTGACGGCGCTGGCGTGCCGGTACGCAGGGTCGCCATCAGCTGGCGGTCGTCGGAGCCCTCGAGCGGCGCCCGGCCGACATATTCGACGCGGACGCGGGCGACGCCATTGCCTTTGAATTCAAGCAGTTCGGCGGCCTTGTTTGAGACGTCTATGAGGCGGTTGCCGTGATACGGACCGCGGTCATTGACGCGGACGACGAGCGATTTGCCGTTGCTCAGATTGGTGACCCGCGCGTAGCTCGGCATCGGCAGGGTTGGATGGGCGGCCGTCAGCGAGCCCATGTCGAACACCTCGCCATTGGCGGTCAGGCGGCCATGGAAGTCATCGCCGTACCAGGACGCCATGCCTTCGGCGCGGTAGTTCTCGTTCTCCTCCGGCACATAGGTCCGGCCGGCGACGACATAGGGCTTGCCGATGCGGTAGGTGCCGCCGCCCTTCGGCACGGGGTCGCCCAGCGCGACGACGCGCGGGCTCGACGACACGCCGTATTTGGGATCGACCCGGCTGGCGAACTTGTTGGAGGAGGCACAATTGGCGAGGACGAGGCACGTCGCCACCGCAACGGCACCGCGCGCCGTCCGGATCATCGAATCTGGCCGTCTAGTCCCCATCTGCCCCAAGTACCATTCTGCCGGACCCGCGCCCACTTCGCTGCGTCGGGATCATTTTCTTCACGGTGCGGCCCACCTCCGCACCAGAGCTTGACGATATCGCAACCGGAACACGGCGGAAATGGGGAGAGCTTTAACCCTATGGCACTTTGGTAAACCGCCTGTTGCGCCTCCTCAGTTGTTCTACGGAGCCTCGGCCACCCAAAACGCCCTCGCCTGTCCCGCTATCAGACACACTGTTGCAGCAAATCATCAGTGGGTCGGCATCTTGAATTCCAACAATTGAATCTTTTTGACTGTGCAAGGCTGCAATCGTTTTCTCTTCCGCGTGGGGCGCAAAGGAAGTTTGCGATGATCGAGACGGTTACAGCGGTGATGGGCCTGGTGAGTGCGGCGATCTTCTTGGCGCACGCCGTGGAAGGCTATCGGTACCGGGCCTGACAGTCCGTTGAAGGCGGAAAGACGCGTCACCTCTTTCCAGGAGAGAAAGTTCGGAAAGCTTTAATCAATTCGGATGAGCATCGATTGAAGGCAGGTGTATCATGCGTAATCACGATTTGGTCTCCGACGGATTTCTAACCCTGACCGCGGCAAGCCTCGTGCTGTTGTGCTCGAGCCTGCTGGCCTTCGCTTTCGGCTGAACTCGTAATGCGCTGGGCGCCATCTGCGCCCATGCAACGGGCCGACCACCTTCACCCCATCCGTCGCCGATCCGACGTCGGCAACAGCGCTCAATCCTGATGATGTGTGGCTAGGTGTGTACGCGGCGACCTGATCCGCACCGCAGCTGCGCCGTCTTCTCCCAGCCCCAGTCCTGACGCACCCTCCACCTTCCCATCGAGAGGATTGGCGAATGACCGGCGCGGTAAGGGAGGGAACGTCTGCACTCCTCGTCAGCACGGACGGCCGGTTGCTCATGCAACTGCGCGACGACCTTTCGCACGTTTCCGATCCGGGCAAGATCAGCCTGTTTGGCGGGCGGCGGGAGGGCACCGAGACCTTCCTGGAATGCGTCGTTCGCGAGATCCACGAGGAGATCGGCCATTACGTGCCGCCCGAGCGTTTCGAGCTGATCGGGAGTTATTCCGGACCGGATCCTGCGACGCCGGGTGGCACCCTTCGCGGCGAGGTGTTCCTTGCTCGGGACGTGCCGATTGACCAGTTGAACGTCACCGAAGGTCGCCTTGAGATCGTGGCAGTCGAGGACCTCGAACGTCTCCGCGGCATGCTCGCGCGCCCGGCGGAGTATGCGCTGGCGATCTTCCTGAAGCGCGAACCGGCTAGCTAAGTGACGAAACCAGCCCGCGCACCAGATCGTCGATCATTGGCAGCGCGTCCGCGGGATGGGCAACGTCGATGTCGTGCACGTGCCAATAGGTCACCCGGTCGGCAACATCAGGGAACCGCCGCTCGATGAGCGGGCGATGCTCGGCCTCCTTGAGCGCGATGACGAGGTCCGCGCCGTCGAAATCAGCCAACGCACAGGGTTGCGGATAGCGCGTTGCGCCTTCCGGAACGATGCCGCTGGCGCGGAGGCGATCGTCCGCAAACACCGACATGGCTCCGACATTGTCGGGCGAGCCGCGTTCGGCTGCACCTCTGGACGATGCGCGCCATGGGACGTTTCCGGCTCGTGCCAGATGATTGAACAGCTCTTCTGCGTATCGACTGCGATAGTAATTGCCGGTGCAAAGGAATAGGACGCGCTTCATGGGTTCATGATGGCCAACGTCGGCCTCGGCGGTCAACCGCGCTGCATTCAACTGCGCATGATCCGCGGCGCGGCTCGTTGACGCCGGCAAAGCCAAGGCCGGCCTTTTCGATCAAATCAGGCCTTTTTCAATGTGCATACCGGCAAATGACCAATTGGCGCCCGGTTGCACAGGCAGGTTCGCGTTGCGTTCGGCCGCGCCCTACGCTATGGGCCTGATCTGCTCAGACGGAAGGGTGGCCGAGTGGTTTAAGGCACCGGTCTTGAAATACGCACAGGCGGGTTGCCGCCTGTGCGGTTTTGTTGATCCGCATCTGATGTTTCAATCACTTGCTGGACCGGATGTCCGGCCTTGTTGAACGACGTGCGGCCTTGTTTGTCGTCGCTTGTCCCCGAGATTGTCCCCACGGTGCGACCATGTCCGATCCCCGCGCTGACTTCGTTTTGCAGAATGCTTCACGGCTCGTCACGGTTGCCACCCGGTGCGCGTGGTCATTCGGTGCGGCCGACGCGCTGAACGGTACGCTGCTCAACAACGATCCAGGTGGGCACTGGCGGCAGGCCGTGAGTGTTCTTCACCGGGACACCCTGCTGATGGCAGCACTGCGGGTGGCCATACTCTTGGACGCGGATCGGAACGTCGTCAGTCTCCAGACCGTCTATCACAGCTTGATGGAGCCGGACGTGCGGACAGCGCTCTTGCAGGAGTTGGAGACGCGGCGAGGCCCTGATGTTTTCAGCCCGAGCCGAGCCGAACGCATCGATGGATACCTGCGCACCTACCGGGAGATCGATTGGAACGTCCACGGCCGCCTCACCCATTTCCGGAACTTGGGTATTGCGCACCTGACGCTGACGCAATTGACGAAGTCCATTACGATCGCCGAGCTGCGAACATTGGTCGCGATTGTCGCTCGGCTGGCGAACGCGCTTCAGAACCTCGCAGGGACGGAAACGGCGTTTCGCGAGGATATGGCCAAAGAGTGCCGCGATGAAGTAGAGCGGCTGATCACAACAGGCTGGCGAAAGCCATAGGATTGTCGCCGCATGATCTCGGGAGTTTAATCCACATCCCCGACGCGCAGTAGCTCGCCGCTGTTCCGAGCCCCTACCCGTTGACAATTTGCCAGCACGACTCGGCCGCGTTGTGATCGCGGGATGCGTCATCGTCGGTACACAAAATGGGCCGGTCGCTTCCCTCCCGGAAGTCCAGCCGGGTGGGTCGCTGACGGCCACGTCACCTGCAACGTCCAGTGCTGCGACTGCAGCCGCACGGTCGACGTCAGGCTCGATGCCCTGCCCCAAGATCAGCCATGGTCTCGGGTTGGCTGGCGGCTGGTCTGTGCCGTCTGCGGCGCGGCCGGCAGCGTGCACATCGTCCCGAACTGGCATGACCGGATTGGCCATGCGGTGCCATTCACGAGGGCATGGAAGCGCTAGCCGCTTCCCGTCCACTTCGTTGTGGACAACTCGACGATTTGAGGAACGCCTTCTGGCACACCACTGACACAACCGACTTTGCCGTTGCCGTTTGGCTTGCCATGTCAGGACTTTGCAGCGGTCGCTATGTTCCCTACCAAGGGACTACGGGGGCACTTTGCCTGTTGACGCGGCGCGCGAACGGCGACCAACTAAATCACCCCTTCGAGGCTCTCAATTTTTTCAATGGAGAGCCGCGCATGTCTGACAGATTGCTGATCGACCTAACCGTCAACGCCGAGGGGATCGCCGCCATTGAGGCGGCGCTGATCATCGTCATGGCAATGCTGGGGCGGGTACGGAGGATGCCGGAGCGCAAGGGCTGGAGCCGAGCATTCGATGATCCGATCGAACTGCCGGACGGGCGCGTGCTGATCACACTCCACGATGCCGCCACCTATATCACCAGGCTGCCGAAGAAGGAGTCCGCCGAGCTGGAGTGGCAGATTGCGATCTCCGAACTAATGCTTGCGGTCGAGCACAATCGGCCGGCCATGCTGGCCCGGATCGGCTTCATGCGGGCCTTGAAGCGCCATGAAGTCCGGGAGTTCAATCCGAACCGGAAGGACCCCCACTGGGGCAAGCGCAAGCTGAAGAGAGATCAATGACCGTCATCATCTACGTCAACACCGCCAAGCAGGTTGGTGACAAAGATCATCTGAAGGTCTTCGCCACCGTGGAAGCCGCCGAGAAGTGGTTCGAGGAGAACGATCCGGAAGGCGTCGCCTTTGAGTATGAGGTTCTAGAGTAAGCCCGGCTTTACATTTCCCGATCTTTGCAGGAGAGTTCCGCCACCGACCAAGGGCGTTTTATGCACGGGTCCCCAATGATGGGGTGCGCCCGTGCTTTCATTCCCGCGCTATTTGCCATGGATCGTGGCAACCGTTTGTCTCGTCAGCTTCGGTGTCACCTATCGCGAACTTCACCGAGTCAGGGACCGGCTCGCCGAAGCCTCGCGACGTCCCCCGTTCCATGATCACACGGACGTGCGCCAGTTCATTGTCAGGGCTGCCCTGGCTGGCACCAAGGAGCCGATCGTGATCTTCGGCGACAGCATCACCGAGATGGCGCGCTTCCCGGAGGAGGCTTGCGGCCATGTGGTCGTCAACGCTGGTGTTGGCGGGACCACCATTTCCCATTTCGATAACCTTGCACCCGGCCTACTCGGCCGGGTGAAACCCTATGCCATCGTCGTCGCTTTGGGAGCCAATGATCTCGGGTCGTCGACCGTCAGCGCCGACTATTCGCGCCTGCTCACAATCCTCAAGCGGTTCTCCCCGAGAGTGATCGCGGTCGCCGACGCGCCGAGTGCAGCGGTCAACAGCGAGATCAGCAGGGCCTCAACCGAGGCGGGCATCGAATTCGTGAATCCGGACCCGCCCCCGGAGATGCGGTTTGACGGCATCCACCTTGATCGCGCCGGATATCAGGTTTGGACGCCAGCCATCATGTCCGCGATCTCGCGCCTGTGCGGGCAGCAATCAGCGCGGTGATGGCTACGCCAGCGTGAAGCTATAGCGCTTCACCTTGCCAAGTCCTGCTCCCGTGACGCGGAGTGTTACTTCGTGTGACGATCCCAAGGTCGCAGGTTGGAGGGAGCCATCCGGGCCTGTCGTGAACATCTGAGTAACCGCATGGGCGAGAATGCGCTGGCCCTCCCCCTCCTCGCGCAGATGATGGCCGAGACGTCGCAGATCATCCGGCAGTTCCGAGTCCGGCAAACATTCGATCCTGATCTCGGCATCGCCGGGGATGCTGGTAATCCAACCGGCCCGCGCCATGACGAACTCATTCAGCGCGGCGAACTGCTCCGTGCGATCCAAGGTCCGCTGCAGCGGCTTGTAGTTCTCGCCCGGCATCTCAGGGCCGCGTGCGGATTTGGACGGGGGACTCGATGTCCTCGCCAGCGAAATGCATCGCGGCGTCGACGTAGTCTTCGAGCGCCGCCCTAACGCTGCCCTGGTTGCTGTTCGGCCAAGCGCGGACCGTTCGCAGTCTGAGCAGAACGAGGCGGTGGAGGTCATCCATGGTGGAAGTCAGAGCTGGCATCAGTTCACCGTGATTTTGATGGACGCGGCAGCGGCATTGCCGTGGCAAATCCGGATGGCTTCAATCATTCCGGCGATGCTCAGCACCTCGGGTGGCGGCGCGCCGGGCAACCGATACGGATTATCTTCGGTAGTCTGAGCATTGAGCGGCACATACGGATTGTCACACATGCCTTCCAGAAACAGCATCATCATCGCGAAATCGATCATGGGCTTGCTGGAGAAGTTCATCGCCCGCCCTGATCCGAATAGGTCCCGTTGGCTTTCATCCGCGCCAGCTTGACCTTGTTCATGGCATACATCCGCTCTTTCTCGGCGTTGCTCATGTTCGGGTCGCTGAAGCTGTTCCGAGCAATGTCACGCTCTTCCTGCGTGAGGTGAATCTGCGACGGCGACAGCCGCTGGCCTGATGCCATGGGGACCTCACGAGTGACAGGCGCGGCCATTGGGATGCTCCTGGTACTCTGCCGGGGCATCGGGGGCGCTACCTGCGACGCGATCGACGTCGGAGTCGCAGCGGTCGCGTTCGCGATGGCCTGCATCGAGGCAACATCGTCATCGAGGCGCTGCACCTCGCGATCAACACTCAGCTCCGGCCTCGGCGGCGGGGCCAGTGCGGCGGCGGCCTTCGCCGCTTCAATCTGGCGCTGGCGACGATACTCGGCGTCGGCGCGGACAGACGACAAGAGGTAGGCCGTCATTTGCTCGCTGTCGTCGGCGATGCCTAACCCCAAGGCCTCGTGATAGGCCTCTTGGCCAACGCGGCCCGCGTTCAACAGCTCGGGGTGCGCCTTGAGCGTCGCACGCTTGAATTCGGAGATGCCCGGGATCGCGCCGACATACTCGTCGAGCGTCATCTCGCGGGGTGCTTCCTGCGCGCCGGCAGGGCGCGGCTCATGCTGCAGCGCTTGGGCGTGCTGGTGCGCTTCAAGCGCGCGGATCAAAGCGTCCTGATTGGGATCAGTCGGCGGCGGCGTTACGTCCGCGCTCGCCGCCGACTGCGGCGACGTGTCGGCCACCGGAACCCTGCCGCCATCGCGGTACTTTCTGCGAGTTGCCATGACAATCTCAAGCTTGGCGTCGGACGCTCTTCATGAATGGCGAGTCGCCGACGACATTGAGATCGGCCTTCGCCTTCTTCATCGCGTCACCGCGCGGCTTCGCCGACGTGTCGTGCAGCTCGATGTTCGTGTCGGGCAACTTCATTGCGCCGCCGCGAGCGCGCGGGTTCAGCCGCGAGTTCTCCTCGGCGCGCTGCGACCATCGGTCAATGTACTTTTTGTCCGATGCCTCACCGCACCAATTATCCCGACTGCGCGGGTTGGCATACTGGCGAAGCCGTTCTTGCCTAGTCGACATGGCTACCTCCGTTGGAAGATGCTTGAGATGGGCGCACCGTCTGGATCGACGTCGTTGACCGCGTAATTGAGATCGGCAGCGTCGGTATGAGGCCGGTCACCGCGCGCGCGGTCCTGGACGTACTCATTGTCCTTCGAACGCATCAGCTCGCCCAACGCGTCGAGCACGGCCTGACCATGGTACTGCGCCTGCCAATTGCGCCCGCTCGGGTGCTCCAGCCGGAGACTCCAGTAAAAGTCGCCGGACTGCTTTTGCGCCGTCGCAACGCGCGTTCGGCCGTTGGCATCGGTGCCGACGAGCCGGAACGACTCGGGACGGGATGATTTGAATGTGAGGGACATCAGCGAGTCACCTTGCCCTGGTCGTCGCGATATTCCCCGGTCGCGCGCATGTGCCGGTATCGTTGCCGGTTCTCGACGTACTGCCGGACCTTGTCTTCGTCGCTCAGATCAGGATTGTTCGTCCAACCCTTTGCGACACCGATCTCCTGTGCCGTGAGCCCGTAATGTCGCGCCAGTTGGACGTCGCGATGAGATAGGTCTTCCGCGCCTGCAAGCGGCTGCTGGCGCGGCGTCATGGCCTCGTTCGCCAGCGTCTCCAGCTCTCGCATTGTTGCGCGGAGCCCCGCGAGAGCCTGCGCAGCGCGGGCGGCCTCATCGAGATCGCCGGCAAGCGCTGCGCGCTGATAGGCTGCCGTTTCTTCTGCGTAGGCGGCCTGAAAGCCTTCCACGGACCGCGCGTGAACCTGTCGGACGTCAATCGGCATCGTACTCTCCTACTGACCTGCGGCTTGCCGCTTCCACGCGGCGAAGTCGTCGGGGTTGAATTCCTGGCTGCTCGGCAAGCGCCCGAGCTGGCGCGCGGGACGCGGCAACACCGACAACGGCGTCGCCATGCGGGCTGCCCGCCCAGCGCCATAGCTGGCCTCACCCATCAGGCGCGGGCTCATCGTGGGCAGCGCACCAAGGCCGGCAAACGCCGCACCATGCGCGCCCGCAGTGCCGAGCCCGAGCGCCATGGGGACGCTCTCCATCGCGCCAGCGGCAAGCATGCGATTGAGCCCGCGCGGTGCCCATGACGACAGCGCCTGCCCCGCCAGCTTCTCCATCAGGCGCGGCGCGCCCGCATTGACGAGGTAGTTCGCCAGCTCCGCGCGGCGACCGTATGCCGTGTTCACATTGTCCCTGAGAACGCTTTGGAGCTTGCGCAGGGTCCGATCAACCGGCGCGTTCGGCTTGGCCGACAGCGTCGTCTCCATTTCCTTGATCAGTGCGCTGGCCTGCTCATAGCCCTTCATCGCCTTCGAATATTCCGGGGCCTGGTCAACGATGGTCTTGCGGATCGCGCTATAGGCCTGATCGGCGACAAGACGCTCGGGCGTGCCGCGCTGCGCCGCGTCCCGGAGGTCGCCGACCTTCTTCTTCAAGGCGTCGAAACCCTCGGGGGTGTGGAATTCGCTGGCCCGCAGATTCTTCCAATCGTCGATCACGCCCGTGATCTTGTCGCGCATGGCCTCGGTCGAGGGCGAAAGCGACTGCCCCTTGAAGGTGGCGACGCGGTCCATGTCGCCGAGCGCGGTGTCGACGTCGTTCCACGACAAGATGGTCTTGTCGGCACCGATACCCTGCATTGCGGTTCGGTAGGCATCGCCGCGCTCCCGGCGCATTTGGGAGACGGCGTTGCGCGCATCATTGACGACGTCTTCCATAGGCGCGGCGCGGGTCATGTTCTCGCGGAATGCCCTCGCCGCCTCGCCGCCCTCATATCCCGAGCGCGCCGCGATCTTAATCGCCTCCGGCCCTGCGCCGGTCGTCAGGCCCAGCGCCTCGGCACCTGCCCGCCCGGCGACCTTCCCGGCACCAGCAGCGGCGCGCAGCGGATCAACCATGCGGCCGGCAGCGCCCGCGACCTCGCCGAGCTTGCCGACGACACCGGGGACGCGCGCGAGAGCGGTCTCGCCGCCCGACAACAACACCGAGAGATCGCCGAGCACACCAACCGGGTCGTTCGCAATGGCGCGCTTCACGTTCTCGATGCCGCCATAGCGGTCGGCATAGAACCGGCCAACAGCATCGGCGTACTTTTCATCCTCGCTGCCGGACATGATGCCGACCTTCTGCAGGATGCCATGGCCGAGGTTCTTGATATTGGTCGCGGTGTCGATCGGATGCAGGAACGGCTGCGCAATGTCGTGGCCGAACTGCACCGCGCTGCCCGGGGCGTTCTGCAAAGCGCTCAGACCAACATCCGACCAGGACATCGGCTCATTGCTGGCAACTTTCTGTCCCGGCCAAGACTCGACAGGCTGGCCGGGCCATTGCTCAGCATTGCGAACCGGCTTGCCGGGCCATTGCAGATTGGCCGCTGTCTTGTAGGCCGCAAATTCCTTCGGGTCGAAGTCAGATGACGGCGGCTGCGACGATTGTGGATCGAAATCGGACGATGCTGCCTGCGGCTTGGGCTGATAGCCAGCGTTCAGCATCGCGGAGCGCAGCGTATCGGCCGCGCGCGGATCGAGCCCGGGATCGTAATCAAGCGACGACACGCTGATCGGCCTCCCGGCTATGTCCATTGGTGCGCGCGACGGGCGTAACTCCAATTGCGCGGAAATAGACGGACAGCGCCTCACGCATCACCGCGCTCATTGGCAATTGGCGCTCAATTGCAATTGCCTCGACGGCATCGGCGTGCGCCTCGGTGACCCATCCTTCAAGCTTTCTCGGGAATCTCGGCTTGGCCATTTGTTTTGCTGCGGCTGTCGGACAACTACTGCGGAACGCTGACGAACGACGCGATGCGGTGACGATTACCGACGATCACAGACAACGCCCGCGTTGAGTTCGTAGATGCGGTCATGCGCAGCAGCGAGGCGATCATTCGCCTTGTTCACGGCGGCAGCGCTACCCCCTTTGTTGTAGGCGCGAGTGGCTTCATCGACCCGTGCTCGGGCCACGTAGATTTCGGAATAGGCATCATCGAGATCGGTCGGAAGAATCGGCATCGCGCGCTCCCATTGCGAACACTGCGGAACGCCGCTAGTGTACGCCAAGCAAAAAACACCTGCAATATCAGCTAGTTGTAAGCTCAGCTTACGCTTTTCGTAAGGAAAACTTACAGTGCAGCCCCGGTATCTCATTCAAAGTTCAAGCGGATCGTCTCCGTGGCAAACGGCAGGCTGGCACGCGACGCCGCAGCAGATCAGCTTCGCGATCTTGTCGACTGGCGGATCAAGTTGGACCGTTGACGTCTGTTACGAGGACCCGAGCGGAACGTTTCCGAGTCCGAACAGCAGCGCGCCAACGCCGTTCACGATCCTCGCCGGCAGCAGCAACCAGGTCATCACGCTCGGCACCTCGCTCGCACCTATCGCCGGCTACCGCATGACGCTGAATGTGCCGTCGAGCGCGGGCGCGAAGGTCACGCTGGTCTCGATGCAGGCGGGCATCGGATGAACGACAACTTGCCCACTTCTGATCTCATCTCTCTCGGCCGCGAGGCTTGGCAACGCATTCAGCATCGCGACAAGGCAACCTTTGACGACTGGATTGCCATCGGAAAGGCTCTCATCGCGGGACGCCAAGAGTGCATGGCGAAGGCCGGGGTCAATTCCCCCTATGGACCGGCCTATCAGAAGCTGATGCGGTCCTGGCTGGACGAGAACGGCCTTGCCGGTACCGACAGTCACGAGCGGGTTGGCGCAATCCATTGTGTCGAACATCAGGCCGAGATCGAGTCATGGCGTACAGGCCTCACGGATGTGCAGCGCAGACGTGCGAACCACCCGAACACGATTCTCGCACATTGGCGGCGCGGCACCGTGCCGAGGAAGTCGGGGCCGAGGCGCGCGCCGGTGCGGGCCAAGATCGGCCGCCCGCAAGGCAACGGCAAGCCCGTCTTCTTCGATGGCGACATGATCCGGCGCGGTGCAGCCGCGATGCGGGAGAGCCGTAGTGCCGACTGGTTTGTCTTGACCCGCGCCTGCCTGTCGGCCGCGATCCGCAGCACCGACGACCTGTCGTTTCTCGAAACATCCGCAACGCGCCGGTCAGCTCCGGCAGCGACGGAGCACACCGCATAGGAGCCCTCTCATGGTCTCGACCTTCACCCCGAACATCCAGCTTGAGGAGCCCGCGCGCGGCGACGACGTCGGCGTCTGGGATCAGCCCGTCAACAACAACATGACCGTGATCGATCTTGTCGCGGGCGCGCAATCGGTCATCCCCCTCAACAACTCGAACATCGTCCTCTCCGCCGCGCAGTTCCAGAGCAAGGGCATCACCTTCAATTCGACCCTGACCGGCAATGTCACGATCACGTTCCCGACCTCGTTCCAGAAGAGCTATGAAATCTTCAACAATTGCAGTGGCACCGGCTCGTTCACCATCACGCTGCAGTCGACCATTGCTGGCGGCGCGAAGGCATGTCCTCCGCCCGGCGAGATTTGCGACGTCGTCAACATCGGGGGCAATCTCGTCTTCAAGAATCTGGGACGTGTCGGCGAATACTGGGACTATGCCGGCGCATCGCTGCCGGGGTGGGTCTCCGGGTCCGTTCCGCCACCCTATCTGCTGTGCGATGGCTCCGGATTCTCGGCGGCCTCGTATCCGGTGCTGGCTGTAGTCCTTGGCGGCACAACGCTGCCGGATGCGCGCGGGCGCGCACGATGGACGCTCAACGGCGGCACCGGACGCGTGACGGCCGGGGTTTCCGGGATCGATGGCAACACCCGCTTCACCGGTGGCGGAGACCAGTCGCTGCAGACCCACAACCACGTGATCAACGTCAACGACCCGGGACACTCGCATCCGGTTTCCCCTGTCAACCAAGTGACGGCGCTTCAGGGCAGCGGCGGAGCTTACGTCGCCTATAGCAATGCGGGACCTTCGGCTGGCGTGACGGCCACGACGGCTTTCACGGGCGTCAACGCGAACAGCAACGTAGCTGGCGCAGGTGCCGCCCAGAACATGCCCCCGGCCTACATCGGCGGCATCACCATGATCCGGGCCGGATGAGGCTATGAAGGGTCGTTATCGACCGCAAGGCGAGGACCGGGCCACCTTGGCGGGTCCGCTTTACCGCGCAATTCCGCTACAAACTGCGCGAGGAGATCGTGCCCGTGACGCTGCGAAAGGGTTTGCGGGGCCTCCTTCGCCGTTGCCCGTTCGAGCGCATCAGCAAGCTCTGCGCGCTCGACGACCTGTCTGGTTTCAAGCGCCTGCGCCATGATGCTGAGGATCGAAACGGCGGTGCCGTGCACCGCGCTCAGCAACGATTCCAGCCGCAGCACTCTCGCTTCCAGTTCCGCCGCGTCAGTCATGCATCCTCCGCCGCTTTCAAGGCGCGTAGGTGAGCAGAAGAAGACGACGCGGTCGAGATGCCGAGGACTACAAGGGTGTTGATCCGGCCGGATCGTTCTTCATCGTCTACGTCGCGGCGTTACCCGGCCGAGGCCGCTGCCGAGCGTCCCCAACGCCATCGATCTCTGCTCGATGCGCTCCTTGATCCAATCGTCAATCTCAACCTCAAGCCAAGCGACGCGAGCTTCCGAGAGCGAGACCCGTTTTGGAAACTTGTTCATGGCTTCCAGCCGATCAACTTGGCGGC
The DNA here is from genome assembly GCF_040446015.1 of Bradyrhizobium sp. INPA03-11B. Lineage (NCBI taxonomy): Bacteria > Pseudomonadati > Pseudomonadota > Alphaproteobacteria > Hyphomicrobiales > Nitrobacteraceae > Bradyrhizobium > Bradyrhizobium sp. INPA03-11B. The sequence continues at coordinate 14,191 of NZ_JASGSR010000063.1, read as the reverse complement.
GGCTCAGAATCATTCCGCGATCCCGCAGCTCGGGGAACGTCAGTAATATCGGCATCAGTCCCTCCCTGACGTTCTCTGGCTCGCCGGCAACCACGGCCGCAGACTGGCTTTGGTCCAGTTGTCGACCGTGTCGAGATCAATCAGCGTCTGGTTCTCTCGCTTGTAGGCGACGAAAGTCCCTCGATTGAGGTGCGCATAAAGCTTGGTCATGCCGATCTTGGCGTAGACGCAGGCCTCTTTCACGGTGGCCAGCCGGGTCGGTAGCTCGATGTCGGCCATTGGCCGTCTCCTTGGTTGACGGCTACGACGCTAAGTTGATTCCAAAAGCTAGAGTACAAGAGGTTGAAAAGTTATCCACGAAATCACCCTAACGGGGGCGTTAGGATGATTTGCGGAGCAGACCCTCAGTCGACGCGCCAGCGAACCTCGGTCCCCAACGCTCGGATCACGTACTCGCAATGGCCGACATCAAAGCCGCGACTGAAGCCGGAGCTGAACGCGCCCGCGCGGCATTCCTTCCGGATATCGGTGGCGAGAACCGCGACAAAGGCACCGATCAGGCCGAGAGCAATGAGGAGCCGCGCGACGTCGATGGGACGGCGCGCGCGAAGCGCAACGGCCGTCATCGCTGCACCTTGCAGCAGATCATCGCGGCTTACGATCGGCTTACCAAGCATGAACTGACGCGTAACCTTGACCACCGAGAACATGACTGCCTCCTGAGTTCGACGGTATGCAGTCTGACCGAGTCGATCCGGAGGGATTGGGGAAAAGCCTCACGGAGGAAATCAATCCCCCGTGAGGCAGGCCAGTCCGCTGCCCGACCGGTCAATGGTGTTGATGCGGCGATGTCACCAAGTGGCCGTAGTAAGCCCGGTAAAGCGCAGTTAGCTCGGCAGCGCATCGCTGCAGTTCAGTGAGATCGCCAGAACGGCGCGCCGCGCTGGCCCGCTTTTCGATCTCGGCTTCAGCAACGGCAAGTTTCGTCGGTGACATCGGTCTTCTCCATCTGTCGGTTGCGGGAATCTGCAACGCCCCAGATGCTAGGCCCGAGGTTTGAGGTCGCAACGCACTCTGCGCCGTCCATCAAAACTTAACGCCTGGGCCAGGGAAGCCAATTGGCGCGCTATTTCGACCCTGCCCGCTTCAGACAGCGACCGATCAGCGCGAACGCATGGGCGGCCCGCCTGCGCGTCACGGCGGGGCATGCGGAGCGGAGCGCTGGCGCGATGTCAGTTCTGCGTCGCGAAGTGACCACTGATCGCCGGGTCCGGGACTACGATCCTGTTCTCGGTCTTCAGCAAGTTCAGCAGCGCGGCGGTTGCGTGCGGGATCAGCTTCGGATCGTCGGAGGCGTGCTCCAGCCCGCTTGCTGCCATGATCCAGCTCAGATCGGTGGCCATCGACGAGTCAAACTCATCCTTCAGATAGGTCGCTGCCTGCGCGATCGTCGTCAGATCGCGGGTCCCATCCTTGGTCTTCACGCGGATGACCTCCGCGAGCGGAAACGTCGACATCAAAGCTCTCGAAACCATCATGTTCTCCGGGTTCACCCCCCTCCCATGACGTGGGGCCGTTGCTGGAACTGTGCAAGGGTCCCATCTGGCTGGAAACGGGTCCCTGTTTGAGCCTGAAGCGGGACCCAGATTTTCAACGAGACGTCCATTAGCGGCCCCCACCCGGGGTGACGGCTCCCCTCCCGGGTGGGGGCGGTCTGCCCGAGTGATCGTGCTTGGCGCGCGCGGCTCGGCTGACTGGCGCGAGCGTGCGGTATCGCTCGCCCCGTAGTTTCAAACCGGTGCCAGGCACGAGCGAAGTGCTTGAGTCAGCTTGCGATTGCTGGCCTGTTGCGATGCCTTGGGGACAATCTCGGGGACAAGGCAGCGCCTTCTGTGCGTGCATACATGCCACTTCGCATCCACTGATCACGCGGACGCGAGCGCGCCTTGCGCGCTAGTCGTCGCATCATGGTGGCGATCTCGCGATAGCCGAGCGCGCGCAGCAGCTCCTCGGCCTCAAGCAGGCCTTCTCGGGGAAGGTCGACGACCGAGAGCAGGATTTCGCTCGCCGCGACCTCGTCAACGCCTTCATCCCGGCAACACGCGGTCACGTAGGCGATGGCCTCGGCCAAATTCCTGAACGGCGACGGCTCACCGTCGACAGGCGGAGGGCCTTGCGTGGCTGTGTATTGGCGCAACTGCGCAGCGCCTTCCCGGACGAGTTTGCGCCGATCAGTCATGTTCGATCACGCGAGGCACGGGCTGGCGCAGCGGTGGCGAAGGCTCGTTGCCCAGCATTGCCTGTGCGGCCCTGAAGGTCTGCACGAACGAATCCGGGTTCAAGCCGTGGGTGACATCGAGATGGATGTCTTTCGGAAGCAAGCCGGCAACCACGCGGACAAACTGCGCGGGCTCTTCCGTGGCACAACGGCGCAACGCCTCGATGCCGCTCTCGTCCCAGACCGTGCGCAGGTCGTCGAGAAATTGGGTGCTCAGCAAGTTGCGGCTGCCAGGCTTGCGACCAGGGCCGCCATTTGAGCCGGTTACAAATCGGCCCTTGCGGTCTCGCTCGATGACGTCGGTGTCGCTCATGTTCGCGAAGCTACGCCTGCGCGTGCATCGCGCCAAGGCGCGTGTGACGCGGTCGCGCAAATATATTCAGGGAGTCGCCGAGGAAGTGCCTCGGTGTTCTCCAGCGTGACGGAGACCCGTCGAAGACGGAGTCGAGGTCACGCTCTGTGACATAACGCGTGACAGACTCTATCCACATAAAGAACGCGCGGGCGAAAGCCCGCGCTCCTAGTTCCTAGTTCTATAGTTCTCTTCGCTATAGCGAAGTTTTAGTGAGCTTTTCGTGAGCTTTTCCGGCTGTGACAAACTTCACTGGAGCGAAGTTTTGTCACGTCACAAAAGTTCACTGGAGCGAAGTTTTCAGAACGGGATTTCGTCGTCGGCAGGATCGGGCGTCCCAACGTCCAGCATTGTTGTTGTCGGGGCCGCCCTGGTCTCGAACTGTTCGCGGCGCGCGGTACGCACCGCTGCCTCGCTGCGCTGGAACTGCTCGATCTCCTCGGGACTACCGATCAGCCAATAGGTGTTGGAATAGCCACGTCCCTGCTGCCCGGCCCTCTTCCGAATGTGACCGCCTTCAGCCAGCTCATTGGCCAGCCTGTGGACATAGCCGACCGAGGTGTCGAGGTCGGCGGCCAGCGTGTCCAGCGAGACGAAGCAGCTCCCGGAGTCCTTGTCCGCGTATCGTGCCATGGCGAACAGGACCTGAAATGGCCCCGGCTTCAGGATGGCCATCTTCGTTGCCAGCCATTCCATGATGCCCTTCTGCGTCCACCGGCTCGGGCTTGAGGCCTTCGACCGCTTCTCGACCTCGATGTTTGTCGTGGTCGCCTTACCCGCGCCGTTCAATGCGGGATGCGGAATGATGACGGCGCTGCTGCTCGCGGTGATGTCGATCACGATGACGCCCCCTTGTCGATGGAAGGGCCATCGTTGATGGCAATGGCTGAAGATGATTGCGCCGGGGCGCGCGGTTCGGTATTCCGAAGACTGCTGCAACAACCTACCGAATTCGAGAACCCCGACGCGGTGGCGACCGCGCTCGGGGTTTTCATTTTCCTGCATCCTCCAGCATCCGCTCAAGTGCGATCACGGGCACCCGCAGGCTCCTGCCGATCCTGATGGTCGGCAGCTCGCCGCGCCGCGCGGCGGCGTAAGCGGCGTCTCGTTCCAAGTTGAAATAGGTCTTGCCGGCCTCGGGCACGGTCAGCGTCTTAGCCGGGTGGCCTTCTGGCGTTGGGCTCTGCTTCTGCATCTTCGATTACTCCACTCCCCCGGCGAGATGAGCGCGCCGGTTGCTCTAGGTATGAGTGTGTTGTGATGCGTCGTCAAGAACTGACCCCGGTTGGGGACAATTGTGTCCCCTACGAAATTGTGGTACTTCAGCGGGACTCGTTGAAGGAAGGAGACTCATGGCAGCTAAACCGACCGAAGTTGTCGCCGTCAAAGTGCGGATACGCGAGAAGACCCGCCGCCTATTGGAGGCGGCGGCCAACAAAGAAGGGCACGGTTCGGTTAACCGTGAGATCGAGCGGCGTCTGGAGCGCTCATTCATGGATGAGGCGATGTCCGCCGTCATCGACATCACGGCCGCGAAGACGGCTCGCGAGTTCTCAAGCGCCATTAGAGACCTCGTCACCGATCTAATGAGCGACAAGGCCGGCGAGTTCGACAAGATCGCCCAGGCGATCGAGCGAATAGATCGGACGCTGAAACTTCACGAAGTCATACTGACGAAGGGGAACGAGAATGGCACGAAGGCGAAGTAAACGAGGGCACGGCGAAGGGTCCATTGAGGAGCGCAGTGGCGTATTCCGCTTGCGCTACCGCATCAATGGCAAGATGCAGTCGCAGACCATGCCAGAAGGCACGACACGTGCCGAGGCGCGCACGAAGCTGACCGAACTGGTCGACGCCCGCAACAAGGGCAACGCCGTCGAGACCAGCAAGTTGACCGTCGCGCAATGGTTCGAGCGCTGGATTGAGTTGGGCGCACCGGGGCGGCGGCGCGAACGGGTCGGCCAACGGACGTTGGAGCGGTACGAAGAATTGCTGCGCGTGCATGTCACCCCGAAAGTCGGCGACAAGCTACTGCAGAAGCTTCGGTCGACCGACATCGACGACATCTACGCCGGTCTGGAGGACGTGATCGCTCCCAGAACGGCGCGGCACGTCCACAGCGTGTTCAATGCCAGCCTCGGCACCGCATTGCGAACCGGTCTCATCGCCGCCAATCCGATGGAAAAGGTAGTGCGTATCCCGAGGCCCGACGCCAAGCCGGTCGTTGCCGATATCGACGATGATGACGGGGATCAGGAGTTTGACGATCACAGCGAGGGTTTGACCGAGGCCGAATTGGCCACGCTCGTTGAGGGCTTCAGGCCATCCGGCCTCTATCCCATCGTCGCTCTCGCCGCCTCAACGGGGGCACGCCGGAACGAGTTGCTGGCCCTGCGCTGGGCTGATCTCGATGTCGAGAAGAAGACTCTCGATATCCGCCGCGCCTTGGACCGAAGCGCTCCGACTGAGAAGTTCAAGCTCGCGTTCAAGCCGCCGAAGACAGCGCGCGGCCGTCGCACCGTTGACCTCGACGATGCCACCATTGAAATGCTGCTTGGCGAGAAGCGGCGGCTGCAGCGGCTCGTCGCTGGCATTCCGGACGGCGTCGATGTCGACCTGTCGCTGGTTAAGCTCCCCGCGAAAGCGCTGATGTTCCCGGCGGTGCCCGACACTGGCAATGCGCTCGTCCTTACCGCCCCCCGCGTTCCGCGCAACGTCAGCAAGGAATTCCGGCGACGTGCCGACCTGCTCAAGTTCGGGATCAAGCTCCACACCCTGCGCGGCATCCACGCAACAGCCCTCCTCGATGCTGGCATGCCCGTCGATCTCGTCGCCCAGCGCATCGGCGACGACCCGGCCGTGGTGCTCCGGAACTACTCGAAGCGGAAGCGGAGCAAGGACGCGAAAGAACGGCTTGCGAACACCCTCACCGCGCTGGCGGCGAGTTTTCTCAAGTCCTGAAGTTCGTTTGTCCCCGAATTGTCCCCAAAACCACTTCCGTTCGCATTGCGTTCGGCCCCGCCCTACGGTAAGTGCCTGACTTTCCTGATCCGGAAGGGTGGCCGAGTGGTTTAAGGCACCGGTCTTGAAAACCGGCGTGCCCGCAAGGGTACCGTGGGTTCGAATCCCACCCCTTCCGCCAGTACACTGTTCTCCGTTGTTCTCCACGTCCATCCTCTGCACGACGTTGATAACGCAATCAGTCAAAAAGCTACGGTTGGAATCCACGGTTATTGATTTGATCGCTCAGACTTCCGCATCTGCTTGCTAGACGGCAATTTTTGAAGTGGCCGCCGCCAGTTCGGCGAGCTCGGACTCGGCCTCCAGAATACCCTGCGCTACGGCACTCTCAAACCAATACCGGGCCTCGCGAACGTTCCGTGGTTCCGCAGCTCCTGATCGCAGATAGCGCCCGAGCATGAGCTGCGCGTGGCCGTGCCCCAGTTCGGCGGCGGCTCGAAACCAGTGCGCGGCTCTAGCCCGGTCGATCGCGGCGCCATGACCTCCACTGTGGATCGCGCCAAGCGCGAACATCGCGCCGCTATGTCCCTTTTCGGCTGCTTGCTCACAGAGCTTGATTGCCTTCCCGACGTCCGTCTGGCCGCCGCGGCCGTTGACCAGCATTTCGGCCAGGGCCGCCTGACCGTCCGCGTTACCGGCCTCGGCGGCAAGCGCAAACCATTCGCGTGCGGCTTTCAGGTCTGCCTGGACACCACGGCCTTCGCTCAACAGCCGACCAAGCATGAATTGGGCTTCCGGCAGGCCCTCTGCCGCCCGCCGCAGCCAAATAGCAGCTTGTTGCTCGTCTCGCTCCGCGCCCACCCCCTGAAGCAAGCAGACTCCAAGATTGAAGGCCGCGGCGAGGTCGCCACCGGCGGCAGTTTTCCTGAACCAGTCGGTCACCGGGGGCCGCCCACCGGGCATAGCGAGACCCGCGAGTAGCTGTTGAGCGAGAGCGATCTGGGCGCTGCTGTCTCCAGCATCCGCCGCTGCGTGCAACCACCTGGCGGCCTCTTCGGCGTCGGTGGGCACTCCCGCGCCAGTCATATAAAACGAGCTCAGGGAGCGAGCCGCGGTTGCGCTGCCGGCCTCCGCGGCGCGCCGGTACCAGTTCGCAGCTTCAGCGTAGTTCGGCGGCATCGCGCCGCCCTTGGTGTAGAGATCGCCGATCATCTCGGCCGCGCGAGCATCTCCCGCGAGCGCAGCGCGTCTCAACCAGGATTCTCCGAGTACCGGATCCGGGGTCACGGTCCTGCCTTCGATCAGGGCTGCTCCCCATTTCATCTGGGCGGTGCGGTGCCCGAGTTCTGCGGCCTTTCGAAAATGCTCGGCGGCACTGGCTGGATCTTTCTCGATGCCGGTTCCCTCTTCGGCGAGAACGCCGAACATGTAGAGAGCCGACGGAATCCCCGTGGCGGCAGCGGCGCGAATATGCTCGGCGATCTCCGACTTGCGTTCCGAGAGCCTGACGTCACCGGCTAGCGTCAGCGCGTAACCGAGGTGGCCCTGCGCGCAGCCGCCGGAAGCCGAACGTTGATAGCAGTCGCGCGCCTCGTCCAGATTGCGCAGATGCTCCGGACCATAGGTCAAGACATAGCCGAGCAAGGCCAAGCCTTCCGCCGAGCCAGCATGTGCCGCCATATGAGCCCATTTGTGCGCAGCTTCGAAATCGGGGGCCGCGCTGCTGGCGACATTCGTTGCAGGCGCAGAAAAGAGCCGCGCTGCGCCCTCGCCGGCGCTCGTCTCCGGAGCGGACGCCAGCCCCTGCACGAGTAGCGCCGCGAGCAAACATTGGGCCTCGACGCTGCCATGCAAAGCTGCCTGCTCCAGCCAGCGCACAGCCTCGGCAGGGCTGTAAGGCACACCTGATCCCTGCAGGTAGAGCCGGCCGATCTGATATGCAGCCTCGGGCAAGCCCGCCTGGGCGGCCTGCGCGAGCAGTGGCAGAGCTTCCGTGAACTGCTCTTTCTCGAGCAACCCCAGGCCGCGACGCAACGCGGCCGCTGGCGAGGCTTTGCCGATCAGTCGATCAAACAGCATATGCAAACCGCTTTGTCGTTCGTCGCAGACTGTAAGGTTCAGGGCTCCCGCATCGCCTCCTGGGTCACCGGCAGCATCAGTCCGAGCAGATATTTGAGGACTGTGCGTTGCCCAACCTTGATGTCCGCAGTCACGGGCATGCCAGGCACCAGCTTAAAGCCCGCAGGCACGTCGTGCAAAGCCATCCGGTCGAGGCTGATCCGGCCGCGATAGAATGGCTCCGTCGTCGCGGCTGCGGGAATTGCGCTCGTCGGATTACGCGCTTCAGCCTGCGCATTGAAGGCATCGGGGCTCACCACGCGGACGGTACCATCCGCCATGCCGTATTGCGAATACGGAAAGGTATCGAATTTAATCGCGACCGGATCGTTGACGTGGACGAAGCCGTTATCCCGGCCCGGAATGTTGGCTTCCACTTCAAGCGGCGCATCCGTGGGCACCAGCGTGATGAATTGCTGTCCCGATTGCATCACCGATCCGACCGATACTTTCGAGACGGCCTGGACGATTGCATCCACATTGCTGCGGAGCTCGACCAGTTTCCGGCGCAGCTTCGCCTTGGCTACAAGCTCGCGGGTGTTCGCCGCCTTGACCGAACTCTCCTGCAGCTTCTGCGACGTTTCGGCCTTCCAGCCGCGGATGAAGCCATCCCGTTCGGAGGCAAGCGCAGATTGGTCGCGCTTGGCGCCCTCGCCGGTCGCGACGGCGTTAGCGAGAGCGCGCTCCATTTCCACGCGGGTATCCTTGGCGATCAGCGAGTTCAACCGGCTGCCGGTCTGGGTCGCCTCCAGCTTCCTGCGCATGTCCTCGATGCTCTGCGCGACATCGAGACGTTCGCGATAGCCGGCCGCGTCCGAGTTCGAGCGGGCGATCACCGAATCGAGCTCCTTGAGCTTCTGATCGTAATTCTGCAGTTTCAGATCGAACTGCGCATGGCGGTGCTCGAAGATCGAGGCCTGCAGCATCCAATGCGGATCGCTGCCGTCAAACTTGAACGCTTGGCCATCCGCTTCGGCACGCAACCGCGCGACTTCAGCGTCGAGGCTGCTGGCCTGATCTTCGAGCGCGACGAGGTCGGCTTCCGCAAACGTCGGATCAAGCCTGGCGAGCACGTCGCCGGCATGCACGCGTTGTCCCTCCCGCACGTCGATCGACCGCACGATCGAGGTCTCGAGCGGCTGTACCAGAATTGTTGGCGCCTCGGAGACGACGATCCCTCGCGCGGAAACCACCTGATCCACCGGCAACACGCCGGCGATCACGATCAAGGCAAATACCATGCTGGCCACCAGCCAGACCATGTGCTGCGCCGAGCGTGGGATCGGGGTGTTGATGATGGCCGTCGAGGGTTGCTGAAACTCGAGGATAATGGGCAGGGTCGGATCATTTTTCCGCGAACCGAACAGGGTCGGCAATGACGGCGTATGGACGTCGCTCATTGATCTGGTGCCCCCGTGACCAATCGCGGCGCCGCGCTCGGCTTTGGCGCCGTGATATGACGATTTTGCTGATTCCAGAGCTGGCGGTAGATCGCACAACGCTCCACCAGGACGTCATGCCTGCCGCAATCGACGATACGACCCTGGTCTAACACCAGGATCTGATCGCAATCGACCAGAGACGACAGCCGATGCGAAACGATGATCATGGAGCGGCCGGTTGCGATCCGCTCCAGGTTGGCGGTGACCACCGCTTCACTTTCCGGATCGAGAGCACTCGTTGCCTCATCCAGAATGAGAATGCGTGGGTCGGTGATCAGGGCGCGCGCGATCGCAAGACGCTGACGCTGGCCGCCCGACAGGTTGGGCGAACCTTCCTCGATGTAGGTATCGAAGCCGTTCGGCATCCGCTCGATGAACTCTTCCGCGCCGGCGAGCCGCGCGGCGTAGACGGCGTCCGACAGCGTTAGGCCGGGGCGCCCCGCGATGATGTTGTCGCGGATCGAACCGCGAAACAAAAAGTTCTCCTGCAGCACGACGCCCAGGCTCTGGCGCAGATGGCGCAGATCTACATCACGCAAATCGACGCCGTCGATCTTCACGAAGCCCTTGTAGTCGCGATTGATCCCTTGCAGCAGACGGGTAATCGTCGACTTGCCGGAGCCGCTGCGTCCAACAATTCCGAGCGTCGTTCCGGCCGGCATCGCGAAGGTAACACGGTCCAGCGCCGGCACAGTCGTGTTGCTGTAGGTGAAGGTAACGTCCAGAAACGAAATTTCGCCGGCGAATTTTGGCCGCAGCCCGGCCGATCGCGCATTGCTCTCGGTCGGCCGGTTGAGCACCGACGCCGCCTCGCCAATGGCCGCACCGATCTCCTCGTATTCCTCGATCAAGCGCGCCAGCCCGACAAGCGGCTGCGCCGCCCGACCGGACAGCATCAAGAAAGCGAACAGGCCTCCAACCATGTAGCCGGACGGATCGTTCATGGCGATGTAGGCACCCAGCATCACGGTGCCGATAACCATGATGCGCTCGATCGGCGTCACCAGGGTCTGAGGCCAGTTCGAAAGCTTGCTGAACGCGAGCTGCCATTTGCCGACCTCGGCAATCCGCTCGTCCCACAACGACCGGCGCTGCGGTTCGAGCGCCAGGGCCTTGACCGTCTTGATGCCGACGATGGTCTCGCCCAGCGTGGCCGACTTCCATGTCTCGGCCGCGGTCACTCGGGAATACATCTCGCGCATCGGCTTGAGGTAAGCCAGAATGATCAGCAGGATCATGAAGGCGCAACCGAGCACGATGCTGGCCAGAATCGGGCTCAGGTAAAACAGGAACGGCAGCAGAACGCAGAGCGTCATCAGATCCAGGAATGTGGTCAGCAGCCGTCCGGTCAGGAACTGCCGCACTTTGTAGACCTGGGCTATGCGAAACATGGTCTCGCCCGCAGGATGTCTCTCAAAATAGTCGAGCGGCAAGCGCAACAGCCGATTGAAGACGTGCAGATTGAGCCGCGCATCAAGACGCGCGCCGACCACCGCGATGATCAGTCGGCGGGCATGCCCCAGGATCGCCTCGTACACCACGACCACCGCCATCACCGTGGCCAGCAGGATCAAGGTCGAGGTGCTGTGGAATTGCAGCACCTTGTTCACCATCGTCATCACCAGCAGCGGAGGGAAAATGGTGAGGAAGCTGATGGTGACGGAAGCTATTCCGATGTCGCGCAGCGATCGATGTTCCTGCAGCACCAGCTCCGACAACCAGCGTAAGCTGAACGGCGCGTCGGCCGCGACGTGTCCGCGATTGGCGCGTACCAGGATCGCCTCACCCTCCCAGACCTGGGCGAGGCGCAACTCATCAACCGCGACAGGCCGTGCCTCCGGCGGGGCGCCGGGGTCTCGCATCAGGAGGACGCGTTGCTCGGCATTGACGCCGACCATCAGCCCGGCGCTGCCATCCTTGAACAGCAGGACCACCGGTTCGTCGCTGCTCATGCGCAGCAAGTTGCGCCAGCCGGTGCGAATGGCGCGTGACCACAGCCCCGCGCTTTGCGCCCACTCCGACATCGACGCGGCCGATGGGAGCGATTGTGATGCGTCACCTCTGAACTCGTTGACGTCGAGTTCGACGCCGTGGTGACGCGCCACCTGGATCAACGCCTGCAAGCGAACCTGGCGCAGCGGGTTTGAGCCGCCATCGGCGGCCTCGCTCGGCGCGGCGGGACCGATCTTCAGAACTGTTTGCCCCGTCTTGTCGACGCCCGGCTCCCGTGCCGATCCGCCGGAAGCCTCCTTTGTCCACCCAGAAACGAAAAGGGAGGCGCGCCGCGCGATCTGCGGCCTTATCCCCGCGAACGCCGCGACCACACGGCAAGTGGCGAACTCGGCCAGGTGACGTAGCCGGGGAACAACGCGTGTCCAGGCGTCGCGAGCTGCCCGGCCAAGCTCACGCCTGCCCTTACGCGGGGCGAAAGACCGCAGTTGCGGCGGCCGCGATGGCGTTTGGTCCGCCTGCTTCGAGCCGTGCCGAGCACGCTTCGCCGGCGGGGCTTGCGCAATTCTTGCTTCCGTGAGCGCGACTGTCGCAATTTTGAACTGAGCTTCTCGCCGGCCGAATGACGACGCCTCAGCGCGTGCGTTGGCCTCGACCTGCATCACCGCTTCGTCAAATGCGCGCGCCTCCGCTTCGGCCTCTTCGCGTGTAAGGTCGTGGCGTTCCAGCAGACGATTGGCGAGCAACGACCGGCCGCGACAATAGAGGTCATGTCGCCCTGCTTCGTCGCCAGGGCTCAAGCCGGAAATAGCCTTTTGCAGCAAGCGAACAAATTTGTTTTCGCCTGCCTGGTCGCTTCCACTACCTGGGCCGGCCAATATAAAGCTCCAATCGAAATATGCGGTATTTTTTCATTATGCCTCGGCGAAATCAACGTTTTTGAGCCGGATCGACTCTGGAAATCCGGTGTTTGGTTTACGTCACGCGCCCAGATCTCGCCGCGCTAGGCGAGCCCAAACAATTGTTCCAGACGAGACGGCAATGCTCCGCCCGCCCCTATTTCCGCGCAGCTTCGTTTCCAACGCGCGAGATAGGCATCAATCGGAAGCGAGCTGCGTTCCGGCCAGCGATTGAGCGCGCCGATATCCTCGATACAAGCGCGATCGCTCTCGTAGACGGCTAGGATGCCCTGAATTGCCGGCCCGCGCGAAACCGACTGCCCTGCTTCGAGCTGCTCCCGGTTTGCATGCAGCCACGATGCTGCGTTTTCGGACGAAGCCGCGGAACTATTCGGCTCGTCGGGCCGAAGCAGGTCGACCCGGTATTTCCGGATCGCGCCGGCAAAGGCTTGATCGTCGGCAAACGGCGGCGATCGTTCCCAACTGTCTGCGAGCAGCCGGAGCCCATGAATGGAAAACGTCTCGACCAAGGCTTCTTCAAGCCATTGGGTCGGCAGCTGCGGTTTTGCCGAGAATTGCCAGCTGTTGGCGAACACATGCCCGAGCTCGTGGCCGAACTGATAGGCAGTCTTGCACCAGTCGGCCGCCCCGACGTTCAAGATGATCGAAGCAGCCTGCGGCTGATCGCGATGCAGCCAGACGGCGGGCGGGCCCTGATGATGGTTCTCGATCAACAACTTTGCGGGCTGACAATCGGACAACAGGCGAAGCTTGCCGAGATTGACGGCCCTGACGCGCGTCAACACGCGCAACGTCGCCTCGCCGTAACTCCAATCGCCGAGCAACTGGATCGGCACGGTCAGCAGATTCCTCGTGCTTGCACGCGCGGACACGGTGCTCCCGCCAGCAACAAGTGTTGCCGTAGTCAGCTTCAAGAAGCGACGCCGGCCCATTGCGCTCGAACCTAACATCATCTGGCTGACCAGGAACGGGCGCCGCAGCGCCCGTTCCGCTCTCCTCGCAACCGCTAAGAGTCGTGCTTCGGCATATGGTCGATCCACCCGGGCCGCTCGTCGACCTGGCCGACATAGGCAGTGCCGCTGCTGTGGTTCGGATCGTTCGCCGAGCCTGTGCTCGACTGATTGATCCTGGCCAGCAGAGCCTCGGCCAAGCTCTTGATGGTGGTCAGATCCGCCACCAGTTGCTTGCCGCCCGCGGCTTGCTCGAGGGAATGGACGACCTGGTCCAGTTCCGCCAGCTGCGTCTGCAGGAACATTGCCTTCAACGGGCCGACGGCACTGTTGTGGTCGATCGACGTCGTCAGCGTCGAGTCGTGACCACCATCGTGCGAGCCAGTGTCGCCATGCCCGCCGGTGTCACCGGTCGCTCCGGTTGCGCCCGTCGCTCCGGTGGCACCAGTCGAACCCGTCGCGCCAGTCGCTCCGGTCGCACCCGTGCTACCCGTTGCGCCTGTCGAACCCGTCGCTCCTGTGCTTCCAGTGGCTCCCGCTCCGCCCCTCGGCGGATCGAGCGTCCACACCGTGTAGGTGTGAGCGTCGTAGGTTGCGGTACCGCTATTGGAATAGAAGCCGGCACCAACCTGGTTGCTGCTGTCGATGGTCACCCGCCCACCATCGAACGTCAGCTGACCACTGCCATTCCAGGTCGGCACGGTGGCACCAACACCTCCGATGCTGTCGCCAGCATCGAAGTGTTCGACAGACGGGTTCTTGCCCGCATTGCTCGACACCTGGAGGAGATCGACGCTGTTGACGGTTCCTGACGCCATATTGATCGTCAGACCGCCGTTGTTCGTTCCCTCGATCACGAGCGTTGCGTTATAGAGATCGACCGTTCCGGACAAGTTGCTGCCTGTCAGGATCAACGTCTCGTTCGCAGCAACGATCTCAGCGCCGCCGGTCGGACCATTCGCGGTCACGACATGCTCCCCTGATGGCCCGGTTGCTCCCGTCGCTCCGGTTGCTCCCGTTGCTCCAGTCGACCCGGTCGCACCGGTTGAGCCCGTGGCGCCCTTCGGTCCTGTGGCCCCCGTTGCACCGGTAGCTCCGGTGCTGCCGGTTGCGCCGGTGGCTCCCGTCGCGCCCGTCGCTCCGGACGAACCGGTTGCCCCGGTCGAGCCGGTGGCACCCTTCGGGCCTGTGGCTCCCGTTGCACCGGTAGCTCCGGTGCT
>NZ_JASGSR010000062.1:0-47840 GCF_040446015.1 Bradyrhizobium sp. INPA03-11B | reverse complement strand
GAACTGGCTCAGCGGCGCGAACACCAACAGCAGGATCCGCAGCGATGCGCTCGCGTCCAGCCCGATCAGGAGGCCGCAAACCGGGATCAGCCCGATGCTGCCGATCCAATAAGCGAGCGAGGTCGCGACGAACCAGCGGCCATTCCTGAACAGCCGCCGCAGCGAGCCGCGGAAAATTCTGGCGTGCGGCCGGGCCAGTTCGTTGGTGTGGACCAGCAACAGGCTGGCGGCCGCCAACGCCGAGATCGCGATGCAGGCCATCGCCGCGGCAGCGCCGGTCAGCTTGAGGGCGATCATCAGCCCGGCCGAAGCGACCAGCGCCACGCAGTAGGTCAGCGAGGACGTCACCGCGCGCGGCAATCGCCCGTCGAGATAGCAGATGCGACGGAACATGCTTTGCAAACGAACGGCGGGGATCGCGAGCCCGGTTGCGATCACGAGCCCGCCTGCATCGCCACCGATCGCGACGATCACCGAACCCGCAATCACCGGCAGCAGGCCAAGCGCAGCGGAAACGGCGAGCGACGACAAATAGAGGCCGAGCCGCAGCTGCGGCCACAGCGATTTCGGAATGCGATGCGCGGTCGCCGGCAGGCCGTCGTCGAACAGGCCGCGCAGGAACACCGCCTCGATCAGGATCGAGAACGACCAGGCGATACTGAATTGGCCGAACGAATTGATATCGAGCACGTTGGCGAGCACGATCGTCAGCACGAAGGCGGAGCCGCTGAGCAGCGCTTGGTCGATCAGCCCGAGCGCGACATTGCCCCCGGCGCGGCGCAGGCGGCGGAGTGCTCCACCAACGGCGCCGACGACCCGGGTCTGGGCCGCCATTCGGTCGAGCCTTTCCGTCAACGCACTCACGCCTCACTCACACGCAATCTGGTGAACGCCCGCCGCGGCGCCACTTGCAGCCGGGCCTCCGGGCCGAAATAGCACCAGAACACCAGCACGCAGCCGAAATAATTATGCAGCAGCTGGCTCGAATCGTTGGCCGACGCGATCACGACAAACAGCAGCATCGCGAACGGCGCCAGCCAGTACATTCCTTTCCGCTCGAACGTGAAGACGATGGTGTTCCACAACGCGCGCGCCAGCAGCAGGATATAGAGCGCACCGCCGAGCAGGCCGAACTGGAGAAAGGCGTCGAGATAGGAATTCTCGAATGAGCCGAACTCGGTATTCCAGGGCGCCATGCTGGTCAGCTCGTTCGCCGGCGAGTTCGGCAGTTCGTTGAAGAACCCCGAGAAGCCGTAGCCGAGCCAGGGATGTTGCCAGAAGAAGTACGGCCAGACCGACCAGAGGAACGAGCGGCCTGTCAGGTTTCCGCTGCGGCCGACCAGCCCGTACAACTCGTCGCTCGGCACGGCGAACACGACGAGGGCAACGAAAGCGAGGCAAAGCCAGTAGATCGAAGCAGCGCCTCTGTGGCCGAGCACCACCAGCAGCAGTCCGAAGGTGACGGCGAGCGCCGTCAACATGCTGATCAGCGGTCCGGCGGCGCCGGCCGCGGCGAGCGCAAAGAGATGACATCCCATCAGCAGCAGCGACCAGCCGAACTGCTTGCGCGGCCCCGCCAGCATGCGCACGAAGCAGATCAGCACCATCAGGCCAAAGAATGCGCCGGCGAGATTCTTGTGGCCGAACACGCCGGCATAGGCCTGGGTCCCGAGCACGGTCGGCCGATGCAGCGGGTCGTAGTCCCATTGCGAGCCGATCACCGGAAACAGCAGGACGTGCACGATCAGGACCACGATCCCGATCCGGAACAAGGTGTCGACGAGGCGGTCGACCGGACAGCTGACCACGACCCATGCCGAGAACATCGTGGTGAGCAGATACATCGCGAACTTGACCGACGCGCCCGCGGGATCCGCACTCAGCGCCAGCGACACCAGCGCGAAGGCGATAAATGTCAGATAGAGATGCGATTGCAGCATCAGCAGGCCGAAGCGCTTCCGGTCGACCGCAATATGCAGCATCAGCAGGATATAGAGCAGCAGCCACGCGCCACGGAACAGCGTGGATTCGCCGGCCCGTTCCGCGAACGAGATGCCTTCGATGAAGTTGAACAGGAAATAGATGCAGCCGAGCACCATCACCAGATAGGCGTGCAGAAAGACGTCGGTTCGAAACCACCATCGGCCGATCATTGAACGGCCTCCTGCCGGGCGGGCGCCCTCGCGAGATGATCGACCGCCACCATGAAGCGCGCCGCGGCGTCAGCAAGCGCATCCCTTCGCACGCTGTGCCGGGCCTGCTGCGACATCGCCTCCCAACGCGTGGGATGCTCGAGCAGGCCGCGCGCCGCGTCGACCCACGCCTGCTCATCAAGCGTGCAAACATGGCCGTTCACATGGTCGCGCACCAACTCACCGCCCGCCCCGACATGCGGCGACACCAGGCACGGAACTCCACACTGCAAGGCTTCGTTGCACACCAATCCCCACGGTTCTAGCAACGAGGGCAGCAGCAGCAGCCGGGATTGAAGAAAGACTTCCGATATCGCCTGCCAAGGCACGTAGCTGTCGTGGCTGACATCGATGCCGGCGCCATCGAGCCGCGCCAGCATGCGCGCCTCGGCGGCGCCGGACCCGACCACGCGAACCCTCAGCCCAGGCAAGACCCGGCCGAGCGCGATGGTGATGGTCTCGAAGAAGATCGCGTTCTTGGCGTCGTCGTTGATGCGGGCGCACCAGAGCAGGTGAAATGGACGGTCGTGGAAGCCCGGGACGGTCTCCGGCGGATCCCATGCCGGCACCAGCGGCACCACGAACAGATCGTCGTCGCGAACACCCTCGCCACGGAAATACGCCCTGCCCTTGTCGCTGCAGCACACGACCGCCTCGCACTGGCGCAGCAGCCATGGCCGCGCCAGCCGATGGTAGGTCGTATTGGGCATCGTCTCGCGCCAGCCATCGATCGTCAGCGCGAGCGCCTTGCCGTTGGCGCGCGCCCACGCCGCGCCTGTTAGCATCGAGGGATAAAGCCCGTTGACGAACAGCAGGTCGGGCGCAAGCGCGTTCAAGGCGCGCCCGATCCCGATATTGAGATGGGTGTGACGCGACCGCGACAGCGGGATCGAGACACCGGGCACCGTGCGGGTCGTGTAACGCGGCGTGAACGTTCCCGCCCAGGAGCGATCGGCTTCCTGCGCGGTGCAAGACAGCACCGCGAGATCCAATCCACGATCGACCAGCTCGTTGTAGAGCCGGTTGGTGTAGGGGGTGATCATGTTGTTGAAGACGACCACGCGCGGCGCCATGGCTTATTGATCCCGTGGCGGCGCCGGCGCCTCGCTGCGCCGGCAGAGCGCCCCGCAATGATAGGTCGCAAGCCGGGTGGCGAACGCCGGGCTGACCGACAACAGCGACTTCCGCACAATGCTCTTTGCGAGCCCCTTCATCCGCGATGAATGAAATGCGTGCACCGGCAGGCTGTGGTCATAGGTGCCGAAGCCGGTGACATGGAGGCCGGCGGTCTCCAGCACCAGGCGGAATGTGTCGGGCGTGTAGAAATTGATGTGGCCGATGTCGAGCGTCGATTGCAACGCCCGGCGGTTGGTCCGCGCGTGCAGTTCGCACGGCACCTCGATGTAGATGAAAGCCCCCGCAACCCGGGCAAGCTCGCGCAGGAATGCGCGCGGTTCGGGCACGTGCTCCAGCACATGGCTGGCATAGACGAGGTCGAACGATCGGTCGGCGAACGGGATGGTTGCACCGTCATAGCTCGACCAGCGGAACGGCGCCGTTGCCGCGCCGTCGATCTCCAGGTTGGTCGCGGGATCGATGATGTCGATGCCGGTGAAGTCGCGGCCGATGCCGATCGCGGACAGCCGCGCCAGCACGGCGCCGGTGCCGCAGCCGACCTCGAGCACATTGCCGACGCTGGCGGCGGCGGCTCCGAGCAGGCCGGCGATATGATCGGCCTTGTCGACTGCGCAGACGCGGCGCCAGTCGCGCTCCTGCGCCGAATAGACGCCTTCATAATGCGCGTTGTGCTGTCCGACGCTGAATTCCATCGTCATGGTCTGGCCCTCGCCTCCGGCGGCATTCGGGCAAGCTCGTCGAGGCGGTCGTTCGATTTGCGCTCCAGATTGCGCCGTTCTGCCGGCGAGCGGCGGTCGAGGTCGTACCCGATGTCGGCCATGGTCTTGGTCAGGATGTCGACGTTCCGTTGCGGGACGGCTGCAAGGCCGGCCAGCAGCCTGTCCCGATGCATCCAGCCTGGCCCCTTCAGCAGATCGATCGCCTCGGTGTACAGTTCGGTCTTCACGAGGCGTGCGAACTCGGCGACCACCGCGTCCGACAGGTCGGGTGGCAGCGCATCGAGCATGGCGAGCGCCATGGCGCTGCGCTTGACGATGATCCAGCCCTCATTGGGTCCGAGCCGATACGACATCCGCAACAGGTCGAAATTGGCATCGCTCAAGCCCTGTCTTGTGTTGCGAAGCCAGAACAGCACGACCCAGAGATAGGGATCGGCCGGAGCGCAGCCGAGCGATTTGCGGACCGCCGCGTCGAGCTCTCCCATCCTTGCGTCCACCTGATCGCCCGATGCGAGTGCGTTCTCGGCGAGCCGCAGCAGGATCACCGCCGCGCTGCGAGCGATGGCCGGCATGCAATCCTTTTCCGCCGCAGCACGCGATAATAGCGGACCGAGGTCACCGAGCTCGGCGTCGCTGACCGGTACGTTGCGAAGGATCAGGTCGCTAGCGCCGTCCAGCCGGGTCTGGTCGACGAAGACCGGCAAGGTGACAGTGCCCCAGGCGACCGACGAGCACGCGACCGCAGCCAGGAAGCCGCGCGCAAGCCACGCGGCGGCGCGCCGCGGCATCTCGCCTCGCGTCTCACTCGGTGTAGCCATATCGTCCATAGTGCGAGTTGTAATAGTAATTCTTGCCGCCGTAGCCGCTGTAGCGGCTCATCGCGGCGATATCGGCCTTGTTGAGCACGACGCCGAGCAGGTTCTCGTTGACCGCCCGCGCACTGCGCAGCGCGCGCTCGACCACCTGCACCTGGGTCTTGCCCCACTCCACGATGAAGACGAAGGAATCGACGAAGTGCGCGGTGATGCGGACATCGACCACCGGCGTCAGCGGCGGGAAATCGACGATCACGTAATCATAATGGCCGCGGACCGCGTCGATGAAATCCTTCATCTGGTCGGAAGCCAGCACCTCGTGCGAATGCGCGATACGCGACCGGGTGGCGCCGGGCAGGAAGGCAAGGCCGGTCTCCGGATCGCGCCACAGCACGTCGTGCAAGGTCGCATTGTTCGACAGCACATCGAGGATCCCGCGCTCGGCGCTCGCGGCGACCTTGCGGCTGAGCGAGGGATTGCGCAGGTCGCAATCGACCAGCAGCACGCGCGCCCCGCTCTGGGCGACCAGTTGCGCGAACACGAAGGCCAGCGTCGACTTGCCCTCGTTGGGCAGTGCCGAGGTCAGGCCAAGGATCTTCGACGGCTTGGTGACGCTGAGGTCGGCATTGACCTTGATCGAGCGGATCGCTTCCGAGAAGCGCGAGAATGGCGCATCGATCGCCGCCCATAGCACCGGCTCGTCGCCACGCCGAATCGTGCGCGGCCCGACCGGCAGGTTGGGACGCCCGACCACCGGCGCCTTGAGCTGGCTTGGCGAGACGCGGGGAACGATCGCGACGCAATCGGCGTCGAGGATCGTCTCGACCATTTCAGCGGTGCGGAACACCCGGTCATAGAGATCGCGCAGCACGCCGAGCCCAAGCCCGGCGATCAGGCCACCGAGCGTCGAGAGCGCCAGCACGACCAGGGTCTGCGGATGGCTCTTGCTCAGCGGGCGCGAGGCACGGGTGATCACCCGCGCCTCGCTGACCGGGAACGACTGCTGCTGCACGTTTTCCATGTAGCGCTGCAGGAAATTGTCGTAGAGCGAGCGATAGGTCTGTGCCGAGCTCTCCAGCTCGCGCAGCGTGACCTGCGCCTGGTTGGTGGACTGCGATTGCGACACCGAATCGTTCACGGCGCGCTCGATCTCGTTCTGGCGCTGCACGGCGATCGCATAGTCGCTCTTGTAGCTCTCGGCGAGCCGCTTCAATTCGTCGATGATCGACGACTGGATCTCGCGCATCTGGTTGCGCAGATTGACCGCTGCCAGGTGATTGTAGCCATAGCGCGACGACCAGTCGGCCTCGCGGTTGGCCAGCTCGAGATATTGCGAGCGCAGCTTGGTGATGACCTGGTTGTTGAGGGTATCGGCGACCGTGGCATCGGGGACGCCGCCCTTCACGACAGCCTCGATGCGGTCGAGCTTGGCCTTGGCGTCGGTAACCTGCGACTTCACATGGACCAGCTGCGTATTGAGTTCGCCGAGCTGCTGCTCGTTGAGCAGCTTGCCGCTGGAGGTGACGATGTTGTTGGTCTTCTTGTAGTCGAGCACCGCGCGTTCGGCATTGGATGCTTGCGTGCGTAGCTCCTTGATGCGGTCCTGCAGCCAGGCGCTGGCGCGGCGCGTCGCCTGATACTTGGAATCGAGCTGATCGACGATATAGGCGTCGGCGACGGCGTTGGCGATCTGCGCCGCGCGCTCCGGATCGAGCGAGCGGAAGCTGACCTCGATCACATAGGTCATGCCGCGGCGGCGGACGTCGAGCTGCTTCTGGAAGGCGCGCACCGCACGCCGGGTCCGGTCGAATTCGTTGGGCGGCGCACTGCCGGCGAACAGGCCGGACACGAAATCCAGCACCGCTCCCGCCGCGCCGGCCCTGGAGCCGATGAATTCCGGATCCTCGTTGAGCTTGAGATCGCGGATCACCGCGAGCGCCACGTTCTCCGACTTCAGGATTTCGACCTGGCTCTCGACTGCGGAGGAATCCACCGGCACATCATTCGCCGGCGATTGCTGCTGGAAGGCCTGGAATTTGCGCGTGTCGATGATCATCGTGGCAAGCGCGGTATAGCTCGGCGCCGCCGTCATCAAATAGCAGATGCCGCCGAACAAACAGAGCCCGGCTGTCCCGAGGATCACCCAGTACTGCCGGAGCAGATAGGTGACGAAGGCGTCGAAGGTTTCCGCCAGCGACGGCAGTTCGGCCGGACGATTTCTCAGATCGACAGACGGCGGAATCTGGTTGCGCTGAAGCATCTCGTCCTATCGCCGCGCCGGCAGGCTGGTGCCTGCCCGCGCGCCCTCCAATGGCATCGGGTAGCGTCCCGCCGCCGACATCGAAGTGCATTGCTGCAGAGAGTTCTCCATTGGCGACGGAAGCCCGCTCAGGGAGTCACTGTTGAAATCAGCGTGGTGCCGGCGCCCGTGGTCGTCCCCGTCGTCGGGTTGCCCGAACTGCTGACCGACGAGGTGAAGCTGAATATGCCGGTGTTCACGCTGTTGCCGTCGATCGCCTCGAGCGCGCCGCCTCGGGCGCCGGTGGCGCCGATCGCGCTGGTCTGGCCGCCGGATGCGCCGGCGCTGCCCGCGCCGCCGGCACCGGTCGCGGCGGTGCCGCTATCACCTGACGCTGCGGCAAACGCCATCACGGTGTCGAGATCCTTGGTGTCGGCGATCGCCTGCTGGATGCGCGTCGCGTAGAGCTGGTTGCTGCGCACCACGATCCGCGCGGCCTGGGCGAGACCGGCGGCGATCGCCGTCTTCTGGTCCTTGCTCGCCTTGGCGAGCAACGCAATGAGCGGATCGAGCGATGTCGGATCGTTGAGGGCGAAGTCGCGCGCCCGCGAGGTCAATTCCACGCCCGCGTTCGGAAATTGGGTCAGCAACTGCTCCGGATTGGCCTTGAAATTCGTGACCGCCTGCGAGAGCTGGATCAGACCGCCCTGCGTTTCCGCCACGGCGGCGCCACCGGGCGCCGCCAGCGCCAACATGACCACCACCGCCAGGCGCGGGGCGGAAAAACCGCCGGATCGATTAAATGTGAACACTGCTATCTCCCTAACGAATACTAACAGTTCGTTAGCATAGTCGGAGTTATCGCGCCAATTAAAACCCCTGCCCGGTCGCGCGCCCGGGCTCGCCGGCGAAATCAGCGTTAACCGGCGGAGGCGATGTAACATCAGCGTCATCGCCGCCGCGGCCGGCGGCGCCGCTGGAACGGAACGATTGTGACAGGCCCGCCCCGAGCAAGGCCGCGATAACAACGGCGTAGCCGGTGATCTGGAGCGAAAAATCGATCATCGAATGCAGCGCGCCGGCCGCCGACGCGCAGAGCGCCACGAGCGGCACGATCACGTCGCGGCGGCGGGTCCGCACGCCATGCGCGAGCACGCCGAAGGCTGCGAGCAGCGCGATCATGACGGCGCCGGCCATTAACATTCCGCCGTCGGACGCCAGTTCGAGCCAGCTGTTGTGCGCCCGGTTCCAGGTCCCGCGCAACGAGATGTCGTCGGTGCGATAGGCCGGATAGACCCATTCGAAGGACCCGAAGCCGTCGCCCAGCCAGGGATGATCCCAGATCATCCGTAACGTCGCGCGATAGATCGAGAACCTCCCCTCATCCGACAAGCCGATCGCGCTGAAGCGCGCGCCGACGCCGCCGCCGAGCAGTTGCAACAGCGCCAGCGCGATCAGGCTGCCGACGCCGAGCGCCATGATCAGGCCGTAGCGGCGCGGCATCCGGTTGCGAAAGAAGATCGCGGCCGCTGCGACCGCGGCGAGCAGCGAGATCCCGACCCCGCCGCGCGATCCGGTCAGGAACATCGCGACGAGGCAAGTGAGCCAGCCGAGCGCATGGCCGGCGAGCCGGCGCCGTGCCGGCATATCGAGGCGCGCGAGCAGGGGTGGCAGGCTGGCCCGGCGCGACGGCCAATGCCGTTCGATCAGCTCGCAGCCGAACAGCAGCCAGATCAGCGCGCAGCAGCCATAGTAGACGCCCGCCGTGTTGCGGTTGACGAAGGGAGACGTCAGCCACTCCAGCTGCGCCTGCTTCTCGTGAAGCAGGTAGATCCGGGCGGGATCGATCGCAAAGGTGACGATACCGGTGACCGCGTAGACCAAGCCGGCCACCGCCACTGTATGTAGCAACCCGCGCGCCAATGTGCGGTTGGCGCCGAGCACGACGCCGATGGCAAAGCTCAGCAGGCAGACGATCCCGACACCGGCGGAATAGAACGGCAGATTGGTTGCGATCGACACTGCCGGCGGAAGGTCGGCGGGCAGCAATTTGCCGGCCTCGGCCCACAGTGCATTCGGCACCACACCGAGCCAGGGCCGCTGTGCCGATTGCTCGTGCAGCACCAGCATGGCGAGCGCCGTCAGCATCGCCGTCACCGCTAGAATTGCGAGCTGGCTACCGCGAAGGCGCATCGGCAACACGCCGAGCAGCGCGATGCCGAGCAGGACCGACCAGATCGCCGGCGCGACGCTGCCGACCGAGCCGAGCGGCAGCGGCGCCAAAGCGACGACGGTGCAGAACAGCCACGACGACCATCGCACCGGCCACGGCAATGCCGTCGCCCCGCTTGAGCCGGTGGGTAATCGTAAGCGTGTCATGAAGCCGGCCGCGCCGGCTCACGCCCCAGTATCAGGGCGCAAGCTTGATCGAATTACGAAGTAATGTTGCGTTGTAGGCGGCCACGATCGGATCGTTCACCGTTGCGGTCACGAGGCGGATCTGCTGCATGAGCTTGGCGTCCTCGACGGATGCCGCGTTCGACGCATAAAGCACGTCCTTGTTGCGCAACTGGAAGCGCGTGGCCAGGAAATAGCCGGCCGGATCGCGGAAATTGATGTTGTAGACGACCGGGATGATCGGCCCTGCATATTTGCTGACGTCGATGCCGAGCTTGGCCGCCACTTCCGGCAGCTCGCCGCGATAGACGAACACCGAGGCCGGATCGGCCGAGGAATCGTTCAGGCCACCCGCCTTCGCGACCGCTTCGGCGAGTGAGATGCGCCAGGCCTCGAAATTGAACTGGCCCTGCGCGCCCGACGCGCCGAAGGCGACGAAGGTCTGCGGCTCGCGGTAGACATAGATGGTGTCGCCCGGATGCGCGTAGATATTGCTCTTCGGCTCGTAAACCAGCTGGCCGAATGGCACGGTGGTGCGCTTGCCGTCACGCTCCAGCATCACCCAGGTATCGAAGCCTTGCCCCTTCGGCCCGCCGGCGCGCGTGATCGAGTCGAGCACGCGCTCGCCCGCGGCGTTGGCGGGGAAACGGTTCGGCGAATTGACCTCGCCGAGCACGGAGATCAGCGAGGTGCGCTGCTCGATCAGGGCGACCACGGCCTGCGGCTCGATCGCGCGGTTCTTCAGTGCATCGACGATCGAGCGTTGCACCTCGGTCGGCGTGCGGTTCTTGGCACGGATCGCGCCGGCATAGGGCACCGAGATGTTGCCGTCGGTATCGACGTTCTGGTTCGGCAGCGTGATGTAGTTGCCGGGGCGCACGCCGGCCTCGACCGGAATGAACAGACCACCGGCGGCGGCCTCGAAGATCGTGACGCTGACGACATCGCCGATGCCGAAATGGATATCCTTGGGCGGCGGGCCCTGAATGCCTCCGGCGAGCTGCGGCGCGAACGACGCCAGCACGTTCTCGACCTGCGGCGTGATCTTGACCATCGCATAGGGCAGGCTTTCCGGATCCATCTGCCCCGCGACGACATCAGAACTGGTCGGACCGTTGGTCGGCATGTAATGGCAACCGCTGACCGAAACGGCGGCCGCAAGCAATATCATTATCCGAATGAAATTCGCACGCGACATTGAAATACTCCGGCCGTGCCGTAACACGCCGACTATCACAATCACAAGGTTCCGCGATATGGTGCGATACAATTGATAAATAATGTTAGCAAGGTGAGGCAATTCGGCGACACGGGCGCACCGCCGTGCGGTAAACGGCCCGCGCGGCATCACTCCGGCTTTGATTTCGCGTGATGTTCCAGTTATCGATGAATGAGATGATTTGCGTTAAACGATTGAGGGTTCGATGGTTCGCATGAAGCCACTGGCGATCGCGTTGGGAACCGTCGCCTTGCTGTTCGGCATCGGCAATTCCGGGGTTTTTGCCGCGGAATTGAGCATTTCCCCGACCCCGCGCACCGTGCAGCGCGTCGGCGGCAACTGCCAGCGGCTGCAATATTGTCATGGCGATGTCTGCCAGTGGAGACGGGTCTGCTGGCACGGCTGCCCCGATCGCTACTCCTGCGCGCCGCTCTACGGAGCCTATGGCCCCTATGGCGGCCGCGACTACTGGGCCGCCTATAGCTACGGCGATCTGCGCCCGTTCTGAATGTTAATCGACTAACAAAGCCGCCGGCGTCTCGCATGCCTGCAAGCATGATGCCGGCGCGTTTGTGACGATCGACTTAACCCCGGCTTAGGACCCGGCCCGCTAGGATGCGGGCGCAGGGTTTGGTTATGTTATTTGTTTTCCTTGGCAATTTGATCGGCGGCGCCGTTCTCGGGAGCGCCGGCACTGTCTGGTGCTGGTGCCGGTTACGCTTGCGGAACTCACGCTGCTCGCCGTCGTCGGAGGCGCGCGCCCCGGGTGGTCCGAGACCGTGCTGTTCATGATCACCGCGATCGTATCGCTGCAAGGCGGATACCTCGCGAGCGCATTCGCGCCGCGGTTCTGGTCCCGCTCCTCGACGCCGCTGCTCGCCCTGCGCCGCCCACATTGATGCGGCACCACGCTGCCGCATCTGGCGCGCTCGATTTCCATTGACCTCGACGCGAGCGCGGGGCATCCCGCTGGCTTGCGTTCTCATCTTCCGCAGGAACCCTCCTCAGGACTTGTCCCTCTCGTGTGGAACGTCACGGCCCTCATCTGCATCCTGATCGGTGCGTCGATTCCGCTGGGTCTGTTCGACGCCTCGCTCGCCACCGGTCTCGTCGGCGCCGCAACGTCGCTTGGGCTGCTGGCAAGCCTGATGGTGATCCGTCCCGGTGAACTGTCGTTCCTGAAGTCGGTCGCCGGGCCTGCCGTTGCAGCGGCGCTGGTGCCCATGCTCTGGATCATCCTGCAGATGTTGCCACTGCCGTTCCTGGCGCATCCGGTGTGGAAATTCGCCGGCGAAACGCTGGGAACGCCGCTCAGCGGCAGCATCACGATCGACACCGGCGCAAGCCTCGGCGCGCTGCTGCTCTGGCTCTCACTCATCTCGGTCATGATATCAGCCGCGGCGATCGCGATCGATGCCCGCCGCGCCGACATGGTGGCCCGCAGCATTGCAGCGACGGCGGCCGTCACTGCCCTGATCTTGCTGCTGTACAGCGGTCCGATCAAAACCTGGCTTGGTGCTGTCGACGCAGCGCGCGATGAGACCGCAAACGGCTTCCTGGTCGTGGTTCTCGTCGGCGTTCCGCTCAGCCTGGCGCGCGCGCTCGACACCGGCGGACATGCCGATGGCCGCACGGCGGCGCAGCTGGCGCGGCTGCGCTGGCTGCTCGCCGCCGGCATGCTGCTCTGCGCCGCCAGCGCATGCTGGTACGGTCGGCGCGGCGCCGCGATCGCGATTGCTGCAGGCATCGCCCTCATCCTGATGACCTTCGCCGCGCGAAAGCTTCATCTGCACCGCTGGAGCAGCGCCGGCGCTGCCGCGACGATCGCCCTGATCGCGCTGGCGACTGCGATCGCCAACCGTCATCCCGATGTGGCGCTTGCCGCGGCCTTCGCCGACGTGCCGGCCGACCTCGTGCAATCGACCCACAATCTGCTCGCCGACCTGCCCGCGCTCGGCAGCGGCGCAGGCACCACCGCAATGCTGGCGTCGACCTACATGGACTGGCAAGGCGCAACCACGCGGCCTGTGGTGGCGACCAGTGCCGCCGCCTTGATCGCGCAGTTCGGTTCCGCCATGTTCTGGACTCTACTCGCGGTTACCATCGTGGGCATCGCGGCGTTCACGGTCGGTGCACGCAATCGCGGCCGTGACTGGTCCTATCCCGCGGCGGCCGCGGCCGTACTGCTGACGCTGGCGCTTGCCGCCTTCACCTTGCCGGAATTGCCGGCGCTGCCCGGAGTGATCGTGTTGGGAGCCGTGATCGGAACAGGACTGGCACAGCGGATCAGCCGTTCACGGTTGCAGGCGGGCTAAACGGCAGATGCGCAGCCTCCTCCGGCGTATTGTCGGCCAGACCGGCGACCTCGAACATGACGAGGGCGACGAGACCTGCATTTATGCCGTCGGCGACATCCACGGCCACGCCGATCTGTTGCAAGAGATTTGCGCGCGCATCGATGCCGATATCCGTCAATTCCAGCCGGCGCGGCCGATCCAGGTGTTCCTCGGCGACTACATCGATCGCGGACCGGACTCACGCGACGTGATCGCGATGCTCGATCAGCGCCGCCGCACCCGAAGCATGGTCTGCCTGCTCGGCAATCACGAGGCCTGCCTGCTGGAGTTTCTCGTCAATCCCGACATGCTCGCGCAGTGGCGCCAGTTTGGCGGCCTGCAAACGCTGATGTCCTATGGACTGACACCCTCGCCCAATCCCGACGCGGAGGAACGCAGGGCGCTCGCCCGGCAACTGGTTCGCCAGATGCCGCCGGCCCATCTTGCCTTCCTGCGCTCGCTGCCGATCTGTTACGTGCACAGCCGCTACTTCTTCGTGCATGCGGGCGTCAGGCCCGGCGTCGCGCTCAACCAGCAGCGCAAGGAAGACCTGCTCTGGATCCGCGACGACTTCCTGATGTCGGAGGATGATTTCGGCAAGGTCGTGGTCCACGGCCACACGCCGGTGCAAGAAGCCGAACTGCTGCGCAATCGCATCAATGTCGACACCGGCGCCTATGCGACCGGCCGCCTGACCTGCGTCAAGCTGGAGGGCGCGCGGCGAACCCTGCTGATGACCGGCAACCGGGCTGCACGCCATGGCTAGCACGATCGCTGACACGGTCCGGCGATACGCGCGGCAGCTGTCGCCGGCCTTCGCGCCGGCCGCAGCCGCGATCGGTGCCGCAACGCTGGCGTTGTCGGCCTGGTGGCTCGCGGCCGACGCATTGCGCTTCAAGCCTTCGCTCGCGGCCGGCCTCGGCGTGGTCAGAAGCGAGCTGTGGCTGCGTGACGGCTGGAGCGAATTGCAGGCCTCGCCCGAGACGGCCGAAGCCGCCTTCACGCGCGCGCTCCGGCTCTCGCCGATGGACGCCGGCGGCTGGTTCGGCCTCGCTTCGGCGACCGGGCGGTTCGACTGGCTGAACCCGACCGCATCGAAGGCGTTGAAGATGTCCTACTACACCGGCTTCAACCGCAGCGACCTGATCGCGCCGCGCCTGATCCTGCTGGCGCAGGTCGATACCACGCGCGATGTGGAGCTGGTCGATCTGCTGCAGCGGCAGATCCGCCTGATCCTGACCCGCGCGCCTGAGCTGAAGGGCGCGATCGGCCAAGCCTATCGTGTGGCGACGGACGCCAACCGGCGCATCATCGAGGCGGAATTCAAGGACGCCAACCAGAGCCTTCCGGAGTAAGGCGCGTCGGCACGCGGTCGGCCGTCGGATGCCAAGCCGTTACGACGTCCGGCCGTCAGACACCCTTGTGCCGCAGCACGGCGCCGACCGTGCGCAGCAGGATGCGCAGGTCGAGCACGAAGCTCCAGCTCTTGATGTAGATCAGGTCGTGCGCGACGCGCAGCTGCATGTCCTCGATCGCGGGCGTCGCACCGCGCAATCCCTGCACCTGGGCGAGACCGGTGATGCCCGGCTTGACGTGCTGACGCTGCGCGTAGCTCGCGATCAGTTTCGAATATTTGTCGTCATGGGCCAGCGCGTGCGGCCGTGGCCCGACCAGCGACATGTCGCCGCGCAGCACGTTCACCAGCTGCGGCAGTTCGTCGATGCTGCGGCGGCGCAGCGTTGCGCCGATCCCGGTCAGCCGTGAATCGTTCGGACGAGCCTGCACGATGACGTCGCCATCCTCGAGCACATGCATCGAGCGGAATTTGAGGATGGTGAATTGCTTGCCGTCGAACCCGTTGCGGCGCTGCCGGAACAGGACCGGGCCCCTGGAATCGAGCTTGATCGCAATCGCCGTTCCGAGCAGGAGCGGCGCGAACAGCACCAGCAGGCCGCTCGACGCCACGATGTCGAACAGCCGCTTGCCCGCACGCTCAACCGAGGTGAGCGGCGAGCGCTGCATCTCCAGCGTCGGTATCGGGCCGCTCGCCACCATCCGCAGCGCGAGGAATCGCTCCGCGGTCCGATCCGGCAGCAGCCGCACCGGCAGCGGCGACGCCCGCAGCTGATCACAGACGAACTGAATGCGCGGCTCCTGCTGCCAGGGCATGGCCAGGATGATCTCGTCGGCGCCGCACTCCCGTGCCGCACGAATGGCCGACGCGACGGCCGCGCGATCGCCTTCGTCGTCGGACTGGCCGGACAGCTGGATCCGCCGCACCTCGCTGAGGCCGAAATCGCGCAGCAGGCTCGATTGCCGCACCCGGGACAATTCGTCCGCCATCCCGACCACGACCGCGCGGCGGGTCGCCAGCATGCCGCGATCGATCGCGCGTTGCAGCGGCGCCTGCAGCAGCATCCGCCCGGCCACCAGCCCGAGGCCACCGATCAGGCCAAATGAGATCACCGATCCGCGCGAGACGCCGGAGCCGACCTTCAGGAGGAAGATGATCAGGGTCATCAGCAGGACGACCAGCAGCCATCCGCCGAGCAGGCTGCTCCAGCGCCGGTCGAGGCCGGCCAGCACCTGCGCATTGTAGAGGCCCTGCGACTTCGCCACGAACATGTGAAGGATGGCGGCGAGGACCCCGATCCCTAGAAAACCCTCGAAGCTGTTGCTATAAACCGTGTGGTAGTAGAACAGATGATAGGCCGCGCCGCCGATGATGCTGGAGAGCACGACGATGATCATCTCGAAGGCGATGGCAAACGCTTCGAGAGAGGCAAACGCGAACGAGAAGGCACCGAAGTTAACCGGCACCTTCGCTAATCGAGCGTCCGAAAGGTCGGTCATCGGGAATTAACATTCGTGTTAACAATTCTTATGTTTCATATCAGGCAGGTCGTGAGCTCGCAAGACCTGCCGGCAATATCAGGCAGAGAGCATCCATGAGTTCATCGAGTTCATCGGCTGGCGAAACCGAGGCCGCGCTGGTGGCCCTCCTCCACTTGATCCGCCTGATGGGCGCCGAGCTCGTCGCAGGCCAGCACCGCGACGACGTCGAGGTACTGGTCAAGGCGGTCGAAACAAAGCTGCGATCGGCCCGTTTTCCGGCCGAAATGCCGAATCAGGACATCGTCAAAGGTCTGGATCTTGCCGAGGCGAGGCTGCGTCCAATCCTCGAGGAGCTGCGCGCACGATCAGAGAAGGCGCATCTGAGCGACCAGCTGCTGCTGGCGCCCAGGCCTTCACGTATCCATTAACGGATCGGCTTTCGTCAGCTCTGGACTTCACCACGGCGGGATAAACCGCTCCCGCCGCCGGACCTGAGCGCAAGCTTCTCCTCGATCTTCATTTTCTCGAGCAGCAGATCGGTCACGATCCGGCGCAGCCGTTCATTTTCCAGCCGCAATTCGTCAATACGGTTATGGACGTGGGGGATCCCATCTCGATCATCGGTGCGAGCGGCGAGTTCGGTTACAGTACCATTCGCCGGGTGGCCGCGTGCGGCCTCTTGCTTACGCCAGCGGTGAAATGTCATCACGCTAACGCCCAGCACCTTGCACGCTTGGGCTTGTGACTGCCCCCGCGCCATGAGTTCCTCGG
This sequence comes from Bradyrhizobium sp. INPA03-11B, assembly GCF_040446015.1. Classification (NCBI taxonomy): domain Bacteria; kingdom Pseudomonadati; phylum Pseudomonadota; class Alphaproteobacteria; order Hyphomicrobiales; family Nitrobacteraceae; genus Bradyrhizobium; species Bradyrhizobium sp. INPA03-11B. The sequence goes on along the minus strand of NZ_JASGSR010000062.1, from coordinate 31,180 downwards.
CCTGTTTGACCTTGGAACTGATCTCGTCAGTTGAATGACGCCTCATTGGTCATCTCATTGCCCCCTAGATTAGCAATCATCGCATGGCCTATAAGCTATGTAAATGCAACAGGAAATTCAAATTGAGGATTTCCCGGGGGTCTTTCGGGAGCCTCGAACTTGCCGTCGGTAACGCTGCATTTTGCGAAGAAATGCCGAAGCTGCAAGGTATTTACCGAAATATAATGAGCAATATTCTCGCGCCGGACCGACCTCACAGGAAAAGTTATACGACTTTCTGTGTATGAGAATTTGATCTGGATAACTGGCGCACCGTTTGCATTCCCGAATGAGAAGCAAATGAGAACATCCAATCCGTCCGTCGACAGATTGTGAGCGCACCATGCCTCTCCGCGATAGTTACGCCGCCGGCCGAGCGAGAGTTTCACAAAATTCTAACAAATTAATCCCGCAACCTTCGCGTCCGGCAGCTTGCGGGCGCGCTCGCGCAGCGGTAGTTACTAAGACGTTAGGCGTCATGAGAGTTTCAACATATTTGAGGATTATTTTCACGAGGCCTAACACTCATAGCTCGATCCGCGAATTATCAATTAAGCGCTTTGCCACCCGAGGCCATCAGGCGGAACCACGACCGCCGGATCATCTGCGAACTATTCTGTGCTGACGCTTGTCAGGGCCAGCCCCTGATCAACACTTTTTACGAGGATCGACACTATGGCGCGTCTCAAGGTCTTCGAGGGGAAGCAATCCGCGTCGAGCGAGGCGACCGACGCCCTGGAACGGCTCGTCGCGGAGAATTCCGAGCTGCGGCATACCGCCGTCGAACTGGTCCTGCAGACCTGGATCCTGCGCGAGAGCCTGTCCGATGTCGTGGCGCACAAACCGGTGCGGCAAGAGCACTGACCCAGACACGAACCTCAACGCAGACGTGTCGCGGAAGCCGACAGGCGGCCCGATCCATACCTCAATCTTAAATTGAGCTATCCGCGAGCATGGGCAAGCCACCACCCTCGCCGGGCCGGCGCGAAAGTGGTGGTGGCAATTGCGCGGTGAGAAATTCGCGGACGAACGTCAGCGATGAACCCGGCGCAGCGCAGCGCGCGGGGTGACCTGCTCACGCGATACACCGAACGAACGCGACGCAACCGGGCGCTCGTGAATTTCACGCAGCTCAGCGATATCCAACATCAGCGCAACGACCTCGTTGCGCAGCGATTGGTTGGTCGCGAGCAACGCCTCTTCGATCGGCTGATGCAAATGTTGGATCTTGTGCTGCTTCATGGCGCGCCCTCGCTCTGCGGTTAAGGGTATGAGCGATGTGATTGAAGTTTCGATGACAGAGTTAGATGGCGCACATGGAATGCGGTTAATGGGGCAGGTTTGCGACCAACGTTACACTGACCGAAATTTTTCCAATTTGGTTCCACAACCTGATCGCGAAAGGTTTAATCGATGGCCGTATTGTGTCGCTGCGATGGGATGTCGGCGGCGGCGATGCGACACGCGGCCAAACAGCGCAGCTGACGCCGACCGCGGGGCGCGACCAAGAGCATGAAATCATTTGACGATCATTGATCGCAGCAGTCGCGAGTGAAACCGGCGGAACACCTGCGGGCTATCATAATGTCGCCGCGTCAAAGGCCGGCGGCTTCAAGCGATGTTCCGCGCTCGAACCAGATATTCCACCAACGACGACATGCACACACTAAATCTGCTGCGCTCGACTAATCGGATTCGCGCAGCGCATAACAGGTTGGACCGAGCGGCATAGATGCAGCGACTGACGCCGCCATCTGCGCCGATCGCAAAATGTTTCGAACCGTTACTAACATCGAGGCGCCGCGGACATCGGCGCTCTGATCGGCCCTGACGACGAGATGGAAAGATTCAACGCTTCACGCTCGATCGTGCAAGAAATTCGCTTCGACCTCGGCCAAACACGACAATGCTATTCCAATTCAAAGTGGATGACGCCGACGCGTTTCGGCTTCAGTAGAAGGAGCAAACCGCTTCGCGCTTCGTCTCAAATGCGCTCGGCACGATCATCGCAGCGAACGGCCGTTCGTGCCATCAATCGCCATAAGCATCGCTAATTGGCGATGCGCGTCGTGATCCCGCGCTATTTCGATTTGGGAGGCGTGTCGTCGTCCATTTTGCCGCCATTGGCGACGCACTTGTTGAAATAGTCGCGCTGATCCTTCGCGCCGCCCCTCGCGCTGCCGGAAGCGGGATTGCCGGCTTGTCGCGGCGGAAATGCCCGCGCGACCAGAGCATCGCAGGCGCGCGCGACCTGGACGTCGATCGCGTGCGCGGGAGCGATTGCGCCTGACATGATCACGGCTGAAGCAACGGCAAAACCGTTGATAACTCTCATTGCCACACTCCGTTCCACGCCGCGCAAGTTTTTCTCGAGCCTGGATCTACGAGGAGCGCATTATTTCCGATCGACGTGGTGATAAGCCTGATACCAGTCGACAAATCTGGCAATGCCGTCCTCGATCCGCGTCTGCGGCCGGAATCCGATGTCGCGCTCCAGATCGGATACATCGGCCGATGTCTCAAGGACATCCCCAGGTTGCATCGGCAGCAACTGCTTTTCGGCCTGGCGGCCGAAGCCCTGCTCGAGCAACGCCACCACGTGCATCAGTTCTTCGGGCCTGCTGTTACCGATATTGTAGACGCGCCACGGCGCCTTACTCGACCCCGGATCGGGATGCGCTCCTGACCAGTTGACGTCGCCCTCGGGCGCGCGGCCGATCAGCCGCACCATCTCGACCACGTCATCGACATAGGTGAAGTCGCGCCGCATGTTGCCGTTGTTGAACAGCTGGATCGGCTTCCCCTTGGTGATCGCGTCCGCGAACGCATAAAGCGCCATGTCGGGCCGATACCAGGTCCCGTATACGGTGAAGAACCTCAGTCCTGTCGTCGGGATGCGATAGAGGGGGCTATAGGAATGGGCGAACAGTTCGTTGGCCTTTTTCGTCGCGGCATACAGGCTGACCGGATGATCGACATTGTCGTGGATCGAGAACGGCAGCTTGGTATTGGCGCCGTAGACCGACGATGAGGACGCAAACATCAGATGCTTGCACGCAGTGTGCCGGCAACCCTCGAGGATGTTGAGGAAGCCCTCCAGGTTGGAATCCACATAGGCATGCGGGTTCTGCAGCGAGTAGCGCACGCCGGCCTGGGCCGCGAGATGCACCACGACCTCGAAGCGATAGCGCTCGAACAGCGCCTTCATCCCGGCGCGGTCGGCCAGATCGAGCTCGAGGAAGGTGAAACCCCGGTGCTGCTTGAGCAGATCGAGCCGCGCGCGCTTGAGCGCCGGGTCGTAATACTGGTTCAGGTTGTCGATGCCGATGACTGGCTGCCCCGCCCGCAGCAAATGCTCCGCCAGATGAAAGCCGATGAAGCCGGCGCAGCCCGTGACGAGTAGATTGCCTGCGATCACCACGTTCCGCCTGTGCCTTTCGCCTTGCGCCGGACCAGGCCGCACACGCCGTCAGGCGCGGGCCGCAGCTTCTGCCTTCGCGTTCCGGCCGCGGGGCGCGTCAGATGCTGGCGGCCGCAGGTTTGTAGTCCGGAAAGCGGCTCAGTACCGCGGCCTTCATGAACTTGAAGTGCGCAATCTCGGTCGCCAGTTCCTTCAGCCGACGCTGGCCATTGGAGATCTCGGCGTCAAACAGGTCTTGATGATAATTGTCAAGCGCCTCGCGTTCCAGATATTCGTCGGTGCCGTTGCCCAGTGTTACCGCGGCGCGGGCCAGAACATCGTCGACGCGGCGGCCAAGGCCGGATTGCTCGCTTTCGGCCGCCTGCAACGCGGCCTCGATCGCGGCCATGATCGATCCGATCCGGGCGCGATCGGTCTCGGCATCGCGCTCGGCCGAGCGTGCCTTGAAACCTTCCTCGCCACGCCGCGACCGGACCAGGTCATGCGCGCGAGCCCGCAAAAACAGCTGAAACATCTGTCAGTATCCGGTTCGGGCCATTCAGGCAGTATCGCTCGAAAATCGCCCGGTCTTAGTTAAAAAAGGGTGAATCGCGCTCTTGCCCGGCCCTCAGGTCGGCCTTCCACTTGATCCAGGCCTTGTCGTGCTTGTGATAGAGCTCGAGCCACCGTCCCTCGACGGCCGACGGCATCGGCGCGGCGCCCGAGGCTTCCCGGCCTTGGGCTTCCCGGTCTCGGGCATCCCGGTCCCGGCCTTCTTCATCCAGCACCGGCAGGGAGGTGTCCAATCCCTCGAACTCCGACGTCTCTTCAAGCGTGAGACCGACCAGCACCCGCCGGCCACTGACGTCGACGACATACCGCCTCGGCGAATGTCCTCTGAGATCACTCATGCTGTGCAAGTTCCCTCGCGATCCGCGCAGGCCGACGGCGAGACAAGGCCGGCACGCGAACCCAACCCGGCTGCCGCAACGAAGACACGATGACCGATTGCATATCGCCCGCCAACCCCAACTCACCACACCGTCGCGCTACCTCTGTGGAGTTAGCCCCGCTAGAACGCGCGGCGCAGGTGGCCGAACGCGGAGACCGGCTGTTCCCGCCTCGACGATCGAGCGGCCGGCGGCGCCACATAGGGCGCATAGATCCGATATTGCGCGCGGCGCTTGTGCGACCGCCACGAGCGGGCGGCGAAGCCGGAGAGGAAGCCGGCGACGAACGCCGCGGCGAGAATGAGTACCGGAGAAAGCATAACAATCGTCCACGTTAGCCCCGATGTTATTAACATTCGAAGTTGTGACGACATCATGATTGGGCGCGCCGAAAGAATGTTCAGCCGCTGGAATTTTTGTGCAATCGAACGGCGCAACTATGGTCAGGCGCCAACACCGGTTGTCCTCGAGAGATCAACGTCTCAGGAGAACCACCACAGCATGAATTTCAGGAACATCGAGCTGAGGAGATAGATCCATCCCGCCATCGCCAGCACCGTCAGCCCGACGAAGACGCCTGAAACGCTTTTCTCCTTGAAGCGAGCCAACAACGAGTTTTTTTCTTCTTGCGGATAGAACATCTCAAGCTCAAGACGCATCTGATTCAAATCAGCTAGCAGCCAATTTCGATGATCTCGTGACGCGTCACCGCAGCGTGCATCACAGATCTCCTCAGTGCAAAATCTCGTGAAGGCGCGGGCCCTTCGCTAAAAAAATCCTTGCTCAATTTTCTGCGCGAGATGGTCTCCGGCGATTGCAGCAGCCCGCGCGCCGGAATTTGCGCTCGCATGTTGCGATGTGCGTTGCGGACGCGCGTGGCGCGTCAAGACGGTCGCGCAGCCTGACAGGTGCCACGCATCCACATGCTCAAGCGGCCGACGCGGAAGCGAACGTGATCGGCCGCACGCATCCGCGCACACGCATGGCACCCTTCTCCAACTGCAATGAAGACCTTGCACGCGGGAGGCGATCGTCAGCAGCACCTACACCCGGAAGAAGGCAAACCAGATGATGCCGAGGATCAGCACGGCGAGCCCGGTCGAGGCCGTCAGCAGCGCGAGAACCGAAGGCCCCGGCTCGGCCTGGCGCGCCTCGGTCGGGGTTTCGATGATCTGACCGTGTCGTTCCCTGGGCATCGCGACCTCTTTGCTTAAGCGCCTGTAATATCGGCGATTGCCGCTCCCCTCCGAAGGGCCAACGCGGGATCCGGAGTGATGTTCCGAACCGCTTGGCGGCGGTCCGGCAGCCGTTGCGGCCACCGCGTCAAACCGGCGCAGGCTGAAGCCACGGTTAACGCCGTTGCAAGATTCACGGGGCCGTGTTGTTTCAAACTGGGGTTCCCGGTGTTATCCTTGACCGTTCCGTCGGTTGCGTAATCGGAGTTTCCCTATGGCCCCTCGCGCCAACTGGAAGGGCTTTTTGCGCCTTTCGCTCGTGACTTGCCCGGTTGCCCTGTACCCGGCGACGTCGGATACCGAGAAGGTCTCCTTCAACCAGATCAACCGCAAGACCGGCCATCGCATCAAATACGCCAAGGTCGACGCGGAGACCGGCGAGGAAGTCTCAACCGACGACATCATGAAGGGCTACAAGGTCGACACCGACACCTATATCGAGGTCACCAAGGAAGAGCTCGACGACATCGCGCTGGATTCGACCCGCACCATCGAGATCGACGAATTCGTGCCGCGCAGCGAGATCGACAGCCGCTATCTGATCCGCCCCTATTATCTCGTGCCCGACGGCAAGGTCGGCCACGACGCCTTCGCGGTGATCCGCGAGACCATCCGCAGCATGGACAAGGTCGCGATCGGCCGCGTCGTGCTGACCAACCGCGAACACATCATCGCGCTCGAGCCGCTCGACAACGGGCTGATGGGCACGCTGTTGCGCTACCCCTACGAGGTGCGCAGCGAGAAGGAATATTTCGACGACATCCAGGATGTGAAGATCACCAAGGACATGCTCGATCTCGCCAAGCACATCGTCGAGCAGAAGTCCGCCGAGTTCGATCCGGAGGAGTTCGAGGACCGCTACGAGCAGGCGCTGATCGACCTGATCAACCAGAAGCGCAACGGCATCAAGATCGCCAAGCCCGCAGCGAAGGCCAGCGGCAACGTCATCAACCTGATGGACGCGCTGAAGAAGAGCCTCGCCAACGAGAAGCAGGCCGCTCCCGCCAAGGCTGAAGCAAAGGCAGCGAAGGGCAAGAAGCCGAAGAAGCGTATCGAAGGCCAGCGCGAGATGCTGCTGCCGATCTCGGGCAGCGGCAAGCGCGAGCCCAAGGAAGCCGTCAAGCCCGAGCCGAAGAAGGCCGAGAAGGCAACGCGCGCGCAAGGCACCGCGGCGCGCAAGAAGGCGGGTTGAGGGCGTAACGCCGCGATCGTCGGGTGATCCCGAGCCGATATGCCCTGGTCGACGCCGTTTGACGAACCTATCGTCAGGCGTCGCAGCGGCACGCTGGTGACACGACAGCAAGCCACCGGCTTCATCATGAGCTATCGGAGAACACCCCAGCGGAGGCGCGCTGGCAGATCGCGGTTGAGCATCTTATCAAGGTTGGAGAAACCGGCGGGGTTGGCTGATGTTCGCGCTCATCGCGATGCTTCGCGCACTGAATGGAGACGGTGGACATCGCTAGAACCTACCGTGTATTTTTCAACGACGTGCTCACCGCCTGGAAGGTGCCCCGCTCAGATTGGTTGCGGCCTCGGGTTCGCATGCGAGCAGATCGACGAAATCCAGAAATCGATCGCACGCACCCGCACCAACGCCGTCACGCCGTCGTCCTAGCCGCACAGATTTGCTCGCACGCTCGACCAGCGCCAATCCTGCGCCCTCGCCACCAGACGCGCCCGCACCGGATTCAGCGACACGTAGCGCAGCGCCGCTGCGAGATGTCGTTCGTGCATGGCGACGGCCCCGAACCGGCCCTGCCAGAAGTGACCCGATGCGCTCGCGTCTCCCTTAGATGTTTCTGGCATAGGTTCGATGCGCGCGCGCCTGCGCCCGGCGCTATCGGAGGGCGCCAGGATGAGGTGAACGTGGTTCGGCATCAGGCACTAGGCCCACACGTCGACTCCGGCAGCAGCGCAATTGGCGGCGAGCAGATCCGCGGAAGCTGGACTGCGTCGTCATCCGCGATATTCGCGATGCTCTTAGAATGGCTATCGAAATTGCTCTAACCCCAGCTTTCGAATGGTCTCGATTTCCCATTCCTCAAGCTGGCGATGGGCTTCCTGCGGCCTCTCGACGAGATCTGCCTTCAAGATCCTAGCTTGTGTTGCAATAGTTTGTTGCCAAGCAATGTTCGGATCAGCCTGAGCCAAAAGCTCGTCAATAGCGGCGATTGCTCGGCCATCCTGCCCCGCTCGTGCCAAGGCGAACGCAACGGCCTTCGGCGTGTGGAGGTTTCCAGGAAATGCCGCTGCTGTATTCGCAAACGCAAGCAGACTATCGACTTCTTTTAGAAAAGGTATCGCTTGCTCCTTCAAGGCGGCGCCCAACTCCACTACTACATTTGGCATGGACATCGTCCATCGATCTCCTCCCCCCTATGGCGAACACGACTTCCGAAGTTGAAAGATAGGTGTTCCGTCGGCACACATAGGAGCATAACAAACACGCTCACCGAGAAAGCCGACTTATCGAATGTCGAGCGTTCAAAGTAAACGGCACGCAAAATTTCTTCTATTGGCGACAAAAGAAGGAGGTTCCCGGAGACCGAAAAACCTGGAAGCTCCGCGACAAGGGCTTTTTCTAAGGCTGACAAGCTGTTTACCGTCATGGACGCACCTCAACGACGGGAACATTACTTCCGCCTGGCAGATGAGATTGAATTTGCTGAATTCTGGAAGGGCAAGCGTGGCACTACCTGTTTTCAGGTCATAAACCGCAGAAAAGCTACTACCCGGAATTTGGCACTCACCCATAACGCTCGGCAGGAAGCCCTGCCGGGTGCCGTGCGATAAGGTTGAGGCGGAATTCATAATCTCGCCGGAACGCGATCCGGAAGAATCCGGCGTGTCGGCGGCGCCTACTTGAATGCCGCACCGACGGCGCTGAATTGGCCGCTCACGCTGGTGCCGATGCCTTTGACGCCGGCGACGATGACGATGCTGATGCCGCCGGCAATGATGGCGTATTCGATCGCCGTAGCGCCGACATCGTCACGCAGAAATCTTGCAAGCAACGCGCGCATGAAAAGCTCCTGTCCGACGCCCGCGGCTTTTTCTCCCGCGCCGTAGTAATATTCCAGAAAAACTAGGCCACATTGGTTGACGGCCCATTGAAGGACAGGATGAACGATCGCTTAAGGGTTGCAGAGAAACTCGGTACCAGTTTTGCCTGTATCCTGACCTCGCCCCGCGAGGCAGCCGGCCACGATTGGGCGTAAACGCATATCTGGACTACCTGATCCGGCCCGCAGCTCGGCTTTACCGGCCAGCGGAATCCTGTTCCTTTATCGGACAGGACGACAACGAGGCCGGAGCGAACCGGCCGCATCCAAAGGGAGTGACCGTCATGAAGCTCGGCACCGCGATCGCGGAAATCATGAAGCGCGAGGGGATCGAGATCCTCACGGGCTACCCGGTCAACCATTTGATCGAATACGCTGCCGCCGCCGATATCCGCCCCGTGATGGTGCGCCAGGAGCGCATCGGCGTGCACATGGCGGACGCGATCTCCCGCGTCACCTCGGGCGAAAAGATCGGCGCATTCTGCATGCAGCACGGCCCGGGCGCCGAGAACGCGATGGGCGGCGTCGCGCAATGCTATGGCGAATCCGTGCCCGTGCTGGTGCTGCCGATGGGCTATGCGCGGCGGCTCGCCAACATCGATCCGAACTTCAATTCCAGCCAGGCGATGAAGGCGTTTTCCAAATCCTCGGAGCCGATCAATCTCGCCCCGGAGGTCTGTAACATTTTCCGCCGCGCGTTTACCAAGCTGAAGAACGGCCGCGGCGGGCCTGTGATCGTCGAGATCCCTGCCGACATGTGGAACGAGGAGGTGCCGGAGCCGCTGAACTACACGCCGGTGCTGCGCACCCGCTACGGCGCCGATCCCGTTCACATCAAGGAAGCCGCCGCCCTGCTCGTCAACGCCAAGCGCCCGGTGATCTATGCCGGCCAGGGCGTGCATTACGCGAAAGCCTGGCCACAGCTGAAACGCCTCGCCGAGCGGCTCGCGATCCCCGTCACGTCAAGCCTCGGCGGCAAGTCGTCATTCCCGGAGACGCATCCGCTGTCGCTCGGCTCCGGCGGCCTTGCGGTACCGCGCGCGGTGCCGAAATTCCTCACTGAGGCCGACGTGATCTTCGGCATCGGCTGCTCCTTCACCGAAACCTCGTTCGGCATCGCGATGCCGAAGGGGAAGACCATCATCCATTCGACGCTTGATCCGAACCACATCAACAAGGATGTCGAGGCCAAGGTCGGGCTGGTCGGCGACGCCGGCCTCGTGCTCGACGCGCTGCTGGAGGAGATCGGCAAGACCGTCACGTCCGACCGCAACGCGAGCGCGGTTGCCGAAGAGATCGCCGCGTCCCACAAGGAGTGGCTCGCCAAGTGGATGCCGAAGCTGACGCACAACGACGCGCCGCTCAATCCCTACCGCGTGCTGTGGGACCTGCAGCACACCGTCGACATTCACAACACCATCATCACCCACGACGCCGGCAGCCCGCGCGACCAGCTCTCGCCGTTCTGGAAGTCGGTCGAGCCGCTGTCCTATATCGGCTGGGGCAAGACCACGCAGCTCGGCTATGGTCTCGGCCTCGCGATGGGCGCTAAACTTGCAAAGCCCGACAAGCTCTGCATCAACGTCTGGGGCGACGCCGCGATCGGCTTCACGGGGATGGATTTCGAGACCGCGGTGCGCGAGCGGATTCCGATCATGTCGATCCTCCTGAACAATTTCTCGATGGCGATCGAATTGAAGGTGATGCCGATCTCGACCGAGAAATATCGCTCGACCGACATCTCCGGCGATTACGCCGCGATGGCCCGCGCCTTCGGCGGCTATGGCGAGCGGGTGACCAAGCCCGAGGACATCATCCCCGCGATCAAGCGCGGCATCCAGAAGACCAAGGAAGGCATGCCGGTACTGCTGGAGTTCATCACCAGCAAGGAGACCGAGGTGTCGCGGCCGGGGACGTGACGGCGCCTCACACGCCCTCACCCACTTGATTTGACCTCGCCTGCGCGGGCAAGCTTCCTCCGACGCAATGTCGGAGGGAGTGATGGCGCGCATCCTGGTACTGGGCGCCGGCTTTGCCGGACTGTGGGCCGCGCTCGGTGCAGCCCGCAAGCGCGACGAGATCGGCGCGCGGGCGGCTGACACGGAGATTCTCGTCGTCGATCGCAACGCCTATCACAACATCCGGGTGCGCAATTACGAGGTCGATCTCGGCGATGTCGCGCTGCCGCTCAAGGACCTGCTCGATCCGGTCGGCGTCAGGCACAGGGCGGCTGACGTCACGGCGATCGATCCGGCCAAGCGCGAGGTCGTGGTCAAGACGGGCCCTCGCGCGGAGACGTTGACTTACGACCGGCTGGTGCTGACGACCGGCAGCGAGCTGGTTCGCCCCGCCATTCCAGGCCTGACCGCGCATGGCTTCGACGTCGACACGTACCAGGCGGCGATGCGGCTCGACGCGCATCTGGCGGCACTCGGCAAAGAGCCGCCGTCGCCGGCACGTTCGACGGTTGCGGTCGTCGGCGCAGGGTTCACCGGGATCGAGGTCGCAGCCGAGATGCCGGCCAAGCTCGCAGGCGCCGGCATCACCGGCGATCATCGCGTCATCCTGATCGATCCCAATCGGGTGGTCGGCGCGACGTTTGGCGCGTATGGCCGCCCGGTCATCAACGAGGCGCTGGCCGCACTCGGCATCGAGACACGGCTGAACGTCAGGGTCAGCGCCGTCGGCGCCGACAGCATCACGTTAAGCTCGGGCGAAATCATTCCGGCCGCGACCGTGGTGTGGTGCGGCGGGATGCGCGCCAGCCCGCTCGCCGCAACGCTTCCGGCCGAGCGCGACAAGCTCGGCCGCCTCGTGGTGGATCATTGCATACGCGTCGAAGGTCTTCCCGGCGTTTTCGCCGCCGGCGACGTTGCCGCCTGCCTGATCGACGGCGAACATCCGACCGTGATGTCGTGCCAGTTCGCGCGGCCGATGGGCCGCTTTGCCGGGCACAATGTGGTCGCCGATCTATTCGGCGAGAAGTTGCTGCCGCTCAATATCGACTGGTATGTGACGGTGCTCGATCTCGGCGCCTGGGGCGCGCTCTACACCACCGGCTGGGACCGCGAGGTGCACACCACAGGCGCCGCCGCAAAGCTCACCAAGCAAACCATCAACCGGCAGCGCATCTATCCGCCGCGCAACGGCGATCGCGCCGCGCTGCTCGCGGCCGCCGCGCCGACGATCCAGGCTGCGCCGCCGACGCGGAAGTAAGGCGGTCTTCACGACCGTCATTGCGAGGAGCGAAGCGACGAAGCAATCCATCTATCCCCGTATGGAGGAATGGATTGCTTCGCTTCGCTCGCAATGACGATGCTGTTCGGACTCTGGCTTACTGCGACAGCTTCACGAAATCCGGAAACTTCAGCTTCCCTTCCGCGATCGCCTTCGGCCAGACCGTGATCTGCTTGCCGTTTTGCCACTGGAACACGAGGCCGGTGACGGCGCCCGGGCCGGACTTGATGCCGTGGGTGAACTCGTCGTTCTTGCCGTAGAACTGGATCTTGCCGATCGTGCCCTCGAAGTCGGTCTTCTCAAGCTCGGTGACCATCTTGTCAGGATCGGTCGAGCCGGCGCGCTGGATCGCCTCCGCGATGATGTAGACCTCGTCATAGGCGGTGTAGCCGGTATAGGCCGGCGGCGTGCCGAACTTGGCCTTGAAGGCGGCCGCGAACGGTTTTGTCTTCGGCGTCACCGCAACATCCGGCGTCGCCACCGCGAGCGAGGGCACGCCTTCGGCGGCGCCATTGGTATCGCCCCAGAAGGTCGGGCTCAGCGCCTGCGCGCTGATGCCGAACATCGGGATCGGCACCTGCTGGTTCTTCCACTGCACCGTCGGCTGCACGCCGACATGGGAGATGCCGGTGACGATCATGTCGGGCTTCGCGGCTTCCATCTTGTTGAAGATCGGCGTGAAGTCGGTGGTGTCGGGCGAGAAGCGGATGTGCTCGACCACCTTCAGGCCGGCCTTCGGCAGGCAGGCCTCATAGCCGACGTCAAGCGGCTTGGTCCAGGCCGCGTCCTCGCTCATGATCGCCACCGACTTGAACTTGAGCTGGTCGACCAGGAGCTCCTTGGCCGCGTCGCAGACCAACTGCGCCTGCGCGGCCGAGGTCAGGTAGCCGTGGAAGGTGTACTTGTTCTTCTCATAGTCGTTATGAACCGCCTTAGTGATCTCGTTCGAGGCGGCGCCGGGGGTGATCAGCGGCATCTTCAGCCGGGACGCCCACGGCTCCAGCGCCAGCACGACCTCGCTGATGTAGCTGGCGATCACGGCGGAAACCTTGTCCTCGCTCACCGCGCGCTGGAAGGCGCGCACCGAATCGGCCGACGAACTCTTGTTGTCGTAGGTGACGATCTCGATCTTGCGGCCCATCACGCCGCCCTTGGCGTTGATCTCGTCGGCCGCGATCTGCGCACCGCCCGGGGTTGCCGCACCCGCGATCGACTGCACCTCGGCGATGACACCGATCTTGATCGGATCCTTGGACTGCGCATAGGCCGGCGCCGCGAGGCACAGCGCGAGCGCAGTCGCCAGCAGGCTTCCGCGGATGGCGGTTGAATATCCTGACATGATCATCTCCCTTTGCTTTGTTATTTTTCAATCGTCGAACGTCAGAGAAAGTCCTTGCCGGCCTCCGCGGCGAACCGGCCCGGGTCGCCCTCCCAGACGATCCGCGCGTGCTCCAGCACGTAGACGCGGTCGGCATGTGGAAGCGCGAAGGTTACGTTCTGCTCGCCGAGCAGCACCGTGATCTTTGTGGTCTGGCGCAGCCTCTCCAGCGCCTTCGACAGGAGTTCGAGGATGACGGGCGCAAGGCCGAGCGTCGGCTCGTCCAGGATCAGGATCTGCGGCTGCATCATCAGCGCGCGCCCGATCGCCAGCATCTGCTGCTCGCCGCCGGACAGCGTCTGCGCCATCTGGCCCTGACGTTCCTTCAGGATCGGGAACAGCTCGAACAGCCAGGCGAGCTGCTTGGCCCGCGCCGCATCATCGAGATGCTGGCCGCCGAGATCGAGGTTCTCGCGCACCGTCATCTCGCCGAACAATTCGCGGGATTCCGGACACTGCACGAGGCCCGAGCGGGCGATCTTGGCAGGCCCGGTACCGCGCAACTTCTCGCCGCCGCGCAGGATCTCGCCGGTATAAGGCAGGAAGCCCGAGATGGTGTTGAACAGCGTGGTCTTGCCGGCGCCGTTCAGCCCTACGACGGAGACGAACTCGCCCTCATGGACGTGGATCGAGACGTTCTCCAGCGCCTGCGCCTTGCCGTAATGCACGCTGACATTCTCGACCTGGAGCAGCGGCACCTTGTCCTTGAACGAGGTCTCGGGCCTCGCATGGGTCTCGATCGCGCCGCCGAGATAGACCCGCCGCACGGTCTCGTTCTTCATCACGTCCTCGGCGCGGCCGGTCGTGATCTCCTCGCCGAGATACATCGCCAGCACGCGGTCGACCAGCGCCGCGACGCTCTTGACGTTGTGATCGACCAGCATCACCGCCCGCCCTTCGTCGCGGAAGCTGCGGATCAATTGCGAGAACATGCCGACCTCGGCGCTGGTGAGGCCCGCGAATGGCTCGTCGACCAGCACCACCTTCGGATCGCGCGCGATCGCCTTCGCCAGTTCCAGCCGGCGCAGATCGGCGAACGGCAATGTCGGCGGACGGCGGTCCATCACTGCCCCGAGGCCAACGCGCTCGGCGATCCATTTGGCGCGCTCGGTCAGCGCCTTGTCGGGAAACAGCATGAACAGGCTGTCGGGCAACAGCGCGACCATGATGTTTTCCAGCACGGTCTGCCGGTTCAGCGGCCGCGAGTGCTGGAACACCATGCCGAAGCCCTTGCGCGCGATCTTGTGCGCGGGCAGCCCGGCAACGTTCTCGCCTTCGAACAGCACCTCGCCCGCGGTCGGGCGCTCGATGCCCATCACGCTCTTCATCGCGGTCGACTTGCCGGAGCCGTTCGGCCCGATCAGGCCGAGGATCTCGCCCGGGCGCAGCTCGAAGTTCAGGTTCTTCACCGCGGTCAAGCCGCCGAACCGCTTGGTCAGGCCACGGACGGCGAGCGTCGGAGTTTTGGTCACAGTCTGGTCCATCAGGAGCGCGCCTCGCGTGACAGGGCCGCTCCGAGGAAACCGCCGGGAAAGAACAGGACGACGAGCAGCGCCACCGCCGAGACGATGAAGGTCGCAAGCTCGCCGGTCGGGCGCAGGAATTCGCCGGCAACGATCAGGAAGATCGCGCCGAGCGCGGCGCCCAGCACGGTACGCCGGCCGCCGAGCACGGCGGAGACGATCACGTTGACGCCGACCGCGACGTCGACCACGGTGCCGACCGAGGCGGTGCCGAAGTAGAACACCAAGAGCGCCCCCGACAATCCCGAGAAGAAGGCGCTGACGATGAACGCCGCGAGCTTGTGCTTGACGATGTTGAAGCCGAGCGCGCCGGCCTGAACCGGGTCCTGCCCGCTCGCCTGCAACACCAGGCCGACAGGCGATTGCGACAGTCCATAAAGGATCGCCGCGCTCACGGTCATGAAGCCGAGCGCGATCCAGTAATTGACGCCGGCGTTGATGCTGATGACATCGGGAATGGTGAGCCCGATCTCGCCGCCGGTGAGATCCGCGAACACCACGACGAAGTTTTGCAACATCAGCACCGCAACCAGCGTGGTGAGGCCGAAATACGGTCCCCTCACCCGCAGCGCCGGCAACGCCAGCACGAAGCCCGCGACCACAGAGGCCAGCGCGCCGAGCAGGATGCAGACATAGACCGGCCAGCCGTACTGGTTGTTGAGGATGCCGGCCGTGTAGGCGCCGGTGCCGATCAGGAAGGTCGGTCCGAAATTGACCTCGCCGGCGAAGCCGAACAAGAGGTCCCAGGCCATCGCGAACACGCCGAAATAGAACGCGACGGTGAGCAGCCCGAGGATGTAGCCCGAGACGTAGAACGGCAGCGTCGCGGCAACCACCACGCAAACCAGCGAAATGAAGAACAGGCGCGAGGAAAAGAAGTTGGCCATCTCAGCGCCTCCCGAGCAGGCCTTGAGGCCGGATATACATCACGAAGACAAGCAGCAGCAGCGCCGGGATGGTGCGGTAGGCCGGCGAGATCATGTAGGCGGTGATGGTCTCGAGATAGCCGACGACGAAGGCTGCGATCAACGAGCCCGAGACGCTGCCGAGACCGCCGAGCACCACGATCGAGAACGCGCTCGCGGTCAGCGGCCCGACGCTGTAGGAGCTGACCCCGAGGAACATGCCGAGCAGCACGCCGGCGATGCCGGCGAGGATGCCGTAGATGCCCCACACCACGATGTAGATCTGGGTGAGCTCGAGCCCGAGCAGCGTGACGCCGCGCGGGTTCATCGAAGCCGCCAGCACCGCCTTGCCGGTCCTGGTGCGGTTCACCAAGAGCCACAGCAGGCCGATCACGAGGCAGCACACCAGCGCAGTGAAGATGTTGTTGCGCGGCGTGCGGTTGCCGAAGATGTCGACGACACCCTCGACGATCGGCAGCACCGTCTTGGCGTTGTTGGTGAAGAAATAGGCGATCAGCTCCTGGATCATGATGCCCCACAGCAGGGTGCCGGTGAGGACGAAGATTTCCTTCTCCTCATTGGGGATCCGCGTCGAATTCTGGATCGGCTTCACGACCGCGAAATAGGTCGCGAACGACACGATCAACGCCACGCCGACACCGAACAGCGCGCCTGTGTAGATGTCGAGGTGCAGCACGCTGGCCGCGGCCCAGGCCGCGACCGCTGCGGCCACCATGATGGCACCGTGGGAAAGGTTGAGAACGCCGGAGACACCGAAGATCAGGGTGAAGCCGGTCGCGCCGAGCGCATAGAGCGCGCTGATGGCAAAGCCATCGATCAGGATTTGTAAGGCAAGCATCTCATATCGGCCGCGGCAGCAGGGCTGCCTGTTGTGGAGGACGCGGAACTGAATAGCGATGCTCCCGGGACCGGCCCGGGAGCATGATCGTCAGTCAGTTCGTGGTGAGCTTGATGAAGCTCGGGAACTTGAGATCGCTCTTGGCGACCTCCTTCGGCCAGACCGCGACCTGCTTGCCGCCCTGCCACTGCAGCATCAGTCCGGTGATCAGGCCCTTGCCGTACTTGATCGAATGGGTGAAGGGATCGTCCTTGCCGTAGAACTGGACGCGTCCGATGGTGCCTTCCCAATCGGTCTTCTCCAGCGCATCGACCATCTTGTCGGCCTCGACCGAGCCGGCGCGCTTCACCGCATCCGCGATGTAATAGACCTCGTCATAGGCGGTGTAGCCCGCATAGGACGGATAGTTGCCGTAGCGCTTCTTGAAGCCTTCCGCGAACGGCACCGACTTCGGCGTCACCGCGACGTTCGGGCCCGACACGCCCTGATACAGCACGCCTTCCGCCGCGTCGTTGGTGTCCTTGCCGAAGGTCTCGTTGGTGGCCTGCGAGGAAATGCCGAACATCGGGATCGGCACCTGCTGGTTCTTCCACTGCACCGTCGGCTGCACGCCGACATGCGAGATGCCGGTGATGATCACGTCCGGCTTGGCGGCTTCGACCTTGTTGAAGATCGGCGTGAAGTCGGTGGTGTCAGGCGAGAAGCGGATATGGTCGACGACCTTGAGCCCGATCTTCGGCAGGCACTCCTCGTAGCCGACGTCGAGCGGCTTGGTCCAGGCCGCGTCCTCGCTCATGATGACCGCGGTCTTCATGTGCTTCTGATCGACCAGGAGCTCCTTGGCGGCGTCGCAGACTGACAGCGCCAACGCCGCAGAGGTCAGATAGCCGTGGAAGGTGTACTTGTTCTTCTCGTAATCGGCGTGGACGCTCTTGCTGATCTCGTTGGAGGCTGCTCCAGGCGTGACGAACGGCGTCTTCAGGCGCGAAGCCCACGGCTCGAGCGCCAGCACCACCTCGCTGATGTAGCTCGATATGACGACGTTGACCTTGTCCTCGTTGACCGCGCGCTGGAACGCACGCACCGAATCCGCCGACGATGAGTGATTGTCGTAGGAGACGATTTCGATCTTGCGGCCGTCGATGCCGCCCTTGGCGTTGATCTCGTCGGCGGCCAGCTGCGCCGCCTGCGGGATCGAGGCACCGGCAATCGCCTGCGCTTCGGCAATCACGCCGATCTTGAGGGTGTCGGCGGCCTGCGCCCCGCCGGGCGCGAGCGCGACAAGGCCCAAAGCGGCTGCTCCGGCGAATTGCTGCATCGCATGAAATGGCAGTCGCGGTGTTCTTGTCACTCTGTTTCTCTCCTCTTGTTGTTTTTCGGCTGCTTCGAGCTCTTGGGGCCGGACTATAGCCGCGACAAAATGCGCAGCAAGTGAAACTGCGCGCAGATCGCCATGCGCGGACGGCAACTAAAGTAGTGGGTCGGCGCTGGCAGGCTGAATAAATATGAGGCAGCGCGGGGAATAAATGAGAGTCGTGGGCGACGATCTCTCCTCCCGTCATTCCTGGGTGCGCAATTCCGAAGCGGTGTCCTCATCCTCAGCTGTCATCGCCCGGCTTGACCGGGCGATCCAGTACGCCGCGGCTTCTCGGCTCAAGCACAACCGTCTCTGGAATACTGGATCACCCCCTTTAGCGGGTGATGACATCGCGTGGTTTGAGACGTTGAATCGAGAACCAATCCTCATCGTCGTCCCGGCGAAGGCCGGGACCCATAACCACCGATGCGAATTGCTAAGCGCTATTGGAACGACGAGTCCCACTGACAACATCCGCCGCGGCGTATGGGTCCCGGCGTTCGCCGGGACGACAGCGGTGAGCGTAGCGACCCGCCCTACTCCGCCATCTCAGCCGGCGGGCGCGTGGCAGGACCGGCGAGCGGGCGCTCTTCCATCGTGATCATGCAGATCGACGCGGTGGTCAGCAGCACGGCGGCGGCGCCGAACACGTAGCGGAACGCATGGATCATGTCGGCCATCGGGATCGCGCTGACCGTGCTGGCCGCGGCAGCGTGATGCTCGCCGGCGAGCGAGATGTCGGTGCCGAGCGTCATCAGCAGGATCGTGGTGAAGGCCGCGACCGTGAAGGAGGCCATCATGGCGCGGAAGAAGTTCATCGCGCCGGTCACGGTGCCGACCTGCGGCCGCGCGACGGCGTTCTGCAGCGACACCACGCTGATCGGGAAAGTGGTGCCGAGGCCGAGCGCGAACACGCTCATCAGCGTCAGCAAGCCCCACAGCGGCAGCGTCGTCACCGCCATGCCGACGGCACAGATCGCCGCCACCGAGGTGCCGACGATCGCGACGCGCTTGTAGTGCTTGGCCTTCGCCATGGTGCGTCCGGCAATCGCCGCACCAAAGGTCGAGATCGCCGCGAGCGGGATCAGCGCAAGGCCGGCTTCGCTGGCGGTGAGGTGATAGACCACCTCGTAATAGAGCGGCAGGTGCACGGTGAGGCCGACCATGGCGCCGAGCGCACAGCCGCCCGCCCCCATCGCGAACGGCACCACCGAGCCGCCGAGCAGCGACAGCGGCAAGAACGGCTCGTCGGCCCGGCCCGCGTGCCAGACGAAGGCGCCGGCGAGCGCAATCGAGGCGCCGATCATCGCGGTGATGGTCGGCGACAGCCAGGACAGACGGGTGCCGCCCCAGGTCAGCACCAGCATCAGCACGACGGCCGAGGCCATCAGCAGCACGCCGCCGAGCCAGTCGACCTTGCGCTTGCGGTGGAACACCGGGATCTTGCTCATCTTCGGCAGCAGCAGCGCCAGCGCGGCCGCCGCGAGCGGCAAATTGATCCAGAAGATCATCGACCAGTGCAGATGCTCGGCGAACACGCCGCCGACCACCGGGCCGAGAATGCCGCCGGCCATCCAGACGCTGGAGAAGTAGGCCTGATAGCGTCCACGCTCGCGCGGAGTGACGACGTCGGAGATCACGGTCTGGACCACCGGCATGATGCCGCCACCACCGAGCCCCTGCAGGCCGCGGGCAATGATCAGCATCGTCATGCTGGGCGCGATGGCGCACAGCACCGAGCCGACCACGAACAGGCTGAGCGAGGTGATGATCATGACGCGGCGGCCATAGATGTCGCTCAGCGTGCCGAACACCGGCGCCACCGCGGTCGAGGCAAGCAGATAGGCCGTGATCACCCAGGACAGGTTGGTGACGTCGTGAAACTGGCGTCCGATCGTCGGCAGCGCGGTCGCGACGATGGTCTGGTCGAGCGCGGCCAGAAACATCGTCAGCATCAGGCTGATGACGATGGTGCGAACTTCATCGGGATTGAGCGGTGCCGGCGGCGCCAGTGGCGGCGCGTCGCTGAGTTCGATCACCTCGCTCGGGAGATGAGACAGCTCTTCGGCAATGTCGTCAGGCAATGTGGATTGGTCGGCAGGAAAACGGCTCTGCCGTTCATACTTGTTCATTTGGGGCGTAATGCTGCTGCGCGGGCGCGTCCCGCGATGGAATCATTCTCTGCTTCGTAATTTATGCAGCAATTGCCTGCTGAGGCAGCCACCTCAGCGCATGGGTGCATCCCGCCGCGATGTTCTCGCGATGACGTGATCGCAGAGCAGCCGGCGGAGGCTCTCGCGACGTCGGCGTCACGTTCTGAAAATCTACTTGGAGGCCTTCGGCCGCTTCTTCAATTGTGCCCGTTTCGGCAGCAAGGCCGGCCAGCGCACGATGTGATCCTCGAGATCGGCGTCGTTGACATCGATCTCGGTGCCTTCCACCCGGCCGCGCACCGAGACCCCGGCCTCATGAACGGTGTTGGGATCGCCCGAGATCAGGGGATGCCACCAATAGAGATCGCGCCCCTCGGCCACGAGGCGGTAGCCGCAGCTCGGCGGCAGCCAGTTCAGGGTGCGGACGTTTTCGGGCGTGAGGCGGACGCAATCCGGAACCTGCTCGGAGCGGTTCGGGTAGTCCTTGCAGGCGCACAGGCCGGCATCGAGCAGCTTGCAGGAGATATGGGTGAAATAGATCTTCCCGGTGTCCTCGTCCTCGAGCTTCTCCAGGCAGCAGCGTGCGCAGCCGTCACACAGGCTCTCCCATTCGGCGTTGGACATCTCCTCCAACGTCTTGGTTTTCCAGAAGAATCCTTCCTGGCCCGACGGGCGCTTGGGCGGTGCGGTCATGCTGTCCCTGAAATGACTATAAAGCTCTTCTTGGGGCGCCAACGGCCCCTCCGCAAGGGGGTGGTATTGCGGGGTCGAAAAAGCCAGTGGGCAGCGTTAGGGCTTTCATTAAATTCGCAAGCCGCGCCATTGGTTTATGGCAGCCGCTCGGATAGAACGTGGAACGAGTCCCCAACGACGCAAAAGCGCCTTGGGATTGCCGCAACATCGAAGCAAGACGCTGGCCTGTGCCCGTTTCGGGCGCCCGCAGCGCTGTCGAACTGATCAAGGGTCCGGTCCTTTCAGATCATGCCGTCGCATTGGAAACAGAAGGTCCGGAACTTCTTCCTGGACCTCGATGCGCGTATCGACTCGACGCTGTTCTCGTCGGGCAAGGGCCTGCGCGAGCTCTACGAGCGCTATTCCACCTTCATGGACCGCTTCTATGTCGGCCGCTGGAAGCGCTGGGTGTTCATCGAGCCGCTGTCGGAAGCCGCGACCATCGGGCTCGGCGGCATGATCCTGATGCTGACGCTCGCGATCCCGGCTGTCCGCGAGACCGCCGACGAGGACTGGCTGAAGAAATCCGACCTCGCGGTGACCTTCCTCGACCGCTACGGCAACCCGATCGGCAGCCGCGGCATCAAGCATAACGACTCGATCCCGCTGGAAGACTTTCCGGACAATCTGATCAAGGCGACGCTCGCAACCGAGGACCGCCGCTTCTACGACCATTTCGGCATCGACGTGCCGGGCCTCGCTCGCGCGCTTGTCACCAACGCGCAGGCCGGCGGCGTCCGCCAGGGCGGTTCGTCGATCACCCAGCAGCTCGCCAAGAACCTGTTCCTGAACAACGAGCGCACCATCGAGCGCAAGGTGAAGGAAGCCTTCCTCGCGATCTGGCTCGAGACGCGGCTCACCAAGAACGAAATCCTCAAGCTCTATCTCGACCGCGCCTATATGGGCGGCGGCACCTTCGGCGTCGACGGCGCGGCGCATTTCTACTTCAACAAGTCGGTGCGCGACGTGAACCTCGCGGAAGCCGCGATGCTCGCCGGCCTGTTCAAGGCCCCGACCAAATACGCCCCGCATATCAACCTGCCCGCGGCGCGCGCCCGCGCCAACGTCGTGCTCGACAATTTGGTCGATGCCGGCTTCATGACCGAGGGCCAGGTGTTCGGCGCCCGCCGCAACCCGGCGGTCGCGGTCGACCGGCGCGACGAGAACTCGCCGAACTACTATCTCGACTACGCCTTCGACGAGATGCGCAAGCTGGTCGACACCTTCCCGAAATCCTACACCGAGCGCGTCTTCGTGGTCCGCACCGCGATCGACATGAACGTGCAGAAGGCGGCCGAGGAAGCGATCGAGAACCAGCTCCGGCAGTTCGGGCGTGATTATCACGCGACGCAGGCCGCGACCGTGGTGTCCGATCTCGACGGCGGCATCCGCGCCATGGTCGGCGGCCGCGACTACGGTGCGAGCCAGTTCAACCGCGCCACTGACGCCTATCGCCAGCCGGGCTCGTCGTTCAAGCCTTACGTCTACACCACGGCGCTGCTGAACGGCTTCACGCCCAACTCGAAGATCGTCGACGGCCCGGTCTGTATCGGCAATTGGTGCCCGCAGAACTATGGCCACTCCTATTCGGGTCAGGTGACGCTGACCCAGGCGATCACGCGTTCGATCAACGTGGTGCCGGTCAAGCTCTCGATCATGCTGGGCGGCAAGGAAGGCCCGAAGGCCGGCCGCGCCAAGATCGTTGAGGTGGCGCGCCGCTTCGGCCTCAAGGCGCCGCTGCCGGATACGCCGTCACTGCCGATCGGCTCCGACGAAGTCACGGTGCTGGAGCACGCGGTGGCCTATGCGACCTTCCCGAACCGCGGCAAGGCGGTGACGCCGCATTCGGTGCTCGAGGTGCGCACCGGCGCCGGCGATCTGGTGTGGCGCTGGGACCGCGACGGGCCGAAACCGCGGCAGGCCATTCCCCCGAACATCGCCGCCGACATGGCCGGCATGATGAGCCACGTGGTCAGCGAAGGCACCGCGCGCCGTGCCGCGCTCGACGGCATTCCGACCGCGGGCAAGACCGGCACCACCAATGCCTATCGCGACGCCTGGTTCGTCGGCTACACCGGCAACTTCACCTGCGCGGTGTGGTACGGCAATGACGACTATTCGCCGACCAACCGCATGACCGGCGGCTCGCTGCCGGCGCAGACCTGGCACGACATCATGGTCGCCGCGCATCAGGGCGTGGAAGTGCGCGAGCTCAACGGCGTCGGCATGGGCCAGAAACTGCCGCCGCAGCCGGCGCAGGCCAATGCCCAGGCCAACGCCGCGCCGCGCGTGCTGGAAACCAAGCCGGGCCCGCCGCCGGTGCTGACCAAGCGCGGCGCGGACATCCTGGTACGGGTCGAGAAGCTGCTCGACGACGCTGCCAGGACTGCTGAGAAGACCACCGGCAAGACCACGCTGAACGAGCCTGCGAAGACCGGCAAGGCGGAATCTTCGAGCGCGCTGGCGTTCCCCGAAAACTACGTTGCCGCGGCCGGGCCGGACGGCGCGACGGCACCTGCGCCACGCAAGAACTGACGTGCGGCTCCTCCTCACCACCCTGTTGGCACTCGTCATCGCCACCGCCGTCGGCCTCGGCCTGACCTACGCGACGGCAACGCGCGGCACCGATCTCGGCACGCTGAAGATCGGCGCCTGGACCGCGCGGCCGAAGAACGGCACCTCCGACGTCGACCCCTATTCGCGCGCCACCATCGCGCGCAGCGGCGAGCTGCCGATCGGCACCGGCGACGGCATCGCGTTCTCGGCAACCACTGACGACAAGAACAAGCCGCTCGACGGCCGCTGCGACATCGTCGTCAGCGGCGTGACGCCGGCGGCGCGGTTCTGGACGCTGACGCTGTTCGACCGCAAGGGCCACCTCGTCGCCAACTCGCTGCAGCGCTACGGCTTCACCAGCCAGGAGATCATGCGCGCCTCCGACGGCACATTCGAGATCCACATCGCCTCGCGCTCGCGTGCCGGCAACTGGTTGCCGACCGGCGGCATCGAGCGCTACGCGCTGATGCTGCGGCTCTACGACACGCCGGTCGGGGTCGCGACCCGCACCCAGCGCGACGCGCCGATGCCCTCGATCGCAACGACGGGCTGCCCATGATCCGCGTGCTGTTCACGATCCTCGCAGGCGTGCTGCTCGGCGGCGTGGTGCATCTCGTCAGCGTGCTGGCGCTGCCGCGCATCGCCTCGCAGGACGCCTATTCGCGGCTCACGCCGATGACCAAGCTCAACGAGGTGACGCAGCTGCCGCTGGCCGACCCGAGCCACTCGCCGATGCCGCTGATGGATCCGGCCTTCGCGGTCGCGATCTGCCGCTACGATCTCTCGACCGGGCCGCTCAAGCTCACCGTGCCGGTCAGCCAGGCCTATACGTCGGTGTCGTTCTACACCCGCAACGAAGTCGCCTATTACGCGATCAACGATCGATCCGCCGGCAAGAAGGTGATCGAGCTCGACCTGATGACGGAAGCGCAGCACAACGAGCTGCCGGAGGACGAGGAAGTCACCGCCGCCGACCGGCTGATCATCGATTCGCCGACCTCGACCGGCCTGATCCTGCTGAAGGCGCTGGCGCCGGAGCCCGGCCTGATGCCGCAGGCGCAGGCCTCGCTCGCGGCTTCATCCTGCAAGGTGCAGTCCGAGCCGGTCGCGGCCAAGCAGGAAGCGCCGCCGCCGCTGCCCGCGCCGGCCCCGCCGCCGGCGGCACGCAAGCGCTAGCCGGCGACCGTCAGTTTCGGGATGGCGCCGAGCAGCGCGACGACATCCCGCTGGCTGTGCGTTCCTGTCTTGGCAAACACCGCTTTGACCTGGTTGCGGATCGTTTCGCGGCTTAGCCCGTGAAGCGCCGCGATATCGCCGATCGTCTGTCCCTGCACGATGCCGCGGGCAACCCGCGCTTCGCTGGGGGAGAGATCGAAGAGTCCGCGAATGAGCGCTAGGCTCGGCGCCTGAGGTGCCGTAACCGGCGTCACGATCAGGATGCCCACCGCCCCATCAAAAAGATCGCGCGCTTCGCCGGGCATCGACACCAGATGAACAACCACGCGGTCCTGATTGTCGGCGCGGCACGCCGCAAAGGAACGCACGCCCTTCTCAAGCGGCGACCCCAGCTGGGACAAACCGGCACGCAGGAGGGTGTCGGCCGCGGCGTCCCTCATCGCGATGCGGTCCCCGGGGAGCCAGCGCAAGACGTCCGTCATGCCTTCGATCAAGGCGTTCGCCACCAGGACACGTCCGGATCGTTCAATCGCCAGCGCCGGCAGATCGACGAGCGCCAGAGCCTCGGTCGCCGCCTGCATCCGCGCCAGACGCCAGCGCGTCGCCAGCAGGCTCGCCCGCGCGAGATGGGGACGAAACCGGTCGAGAAAATCGAGATCCTGCCGCGAAAAGGCCGGCTCGCCTGCGAGTCTTTCCATATGAAACACGACGAGCTCGCCGGAGGGACTATGCACGGCCGTCGCGCAGGCGTGCTCGAAACCCCACTTCTTGTTCCACTCCGTCCGATACGGATCGCGTTCCCATTCCTCCAGCGTGAAGACGTCTTGTTCGCTGACGAAACCAGGGTGATCCCGTGCCAGCAGCCTCGGGGTCGTCTCGGTACGACTGGCCAGGCCCTCGCTGATGAAGGCCGAGAATGCCTCCTGGATCGATGGTGACATCACCACGCCATTCCAGACGCCGCTCCACCGATCGCTGCCCGAGCTGATCATCACCATGCCGTGGGCGCCGCCGGCATGCGCGATGTCTTCCAGAACGTCCGGCCACAGGTCTGGAACGACAGCAGCCTCATGGATCCGATCCACGATGCGCTCGAAGTCAATGTCCGTCATTGCCACCCCTATTAGCCCCAAGACAATCGACGTCAAACAAGCAGCCGGCGCAACTCCGCGCAAATACTGGCATTTCCATTGCCCGAATTTCAATTGGTAACGTGGATGCAACGACCTCGCCAGCATCGCCGGCAAACTCTACGACGAAGGTCAAATGCGGGCCGCGCGGTCAAATCAAAGAGCGAGCGCGTGTCGGCCGCAACGGCAGGTCTCGTAGTCGACGGGATCGTGGCTGTTGACGATCGTAACATCGGAGCCATGCGCCGCCTTCAGCTGACGCAAACGCTCCTGGTTCTGGATCCGCGTCGCGCGATCCATATCCGCTCGGCGCTGGAACAGGCCGAGCACCAGCGGGATCCGCGGCCTGGCATCGAGTTGCGCGTGATGGAAATAGGCATCACCGGCGTGCAGCAGCCATCTGTCCTTGTCGCGCACCGCGATGCCGCAATGGCCGAGCGTGTGGCCCGGCAGCGGGATCATCAGAATGTCCGCCTCGCGGTCACCAAGCGCGCGCACGCCCTTGAATCCGAACCAGTCCTCGCCATCAGCGCCATAGAACGCCCAGTCCGGCCCGTGCTTCCATTGCGCCGTGATGTAGCGTCCTTCCGGCGGCGTGACCTGATACGTCACCGCCATATCGTATTCCTTGCGATGGACATGCACCTTGGCTTTCGGAAAGTCCGGCACGCCGCCAGCGTGATCGCGATCGAGATGCGTCAGCAACAGATGGCGCACGTCATCAGGCGAGAAGCCCAGCGCCTTCACCTGACGGACGGCGGTCTCGGCCGGATCTAGTCGCGGCGTGGTCTGCCGCACCCATTTGCGCCCGAGCCGCGGCGGGTCGCCGATGTCGTCGAGCCCGATACCGGTGTCGACCAGCACGAGGCCGTGATTGCTCTCGACGAGCAGGCAATGACACACCATCCGCGCCCGCTGGAAGATGCTGCCAGTGCCGTTCACGAGTCGCTTTCCGATCGGGCACATCGTGCCGGTGTTGAGATGATGGATGCGCATGACAAATCCTCCGCTGACGCCGGCGTAGGCTTGCCACTCGCATTTCCATAGGTAAAATATTGTCTATCTATCTATACGATAGGACAGACCTATGGATATCCGCGAACTCCGTTATTTTGCCGCGGTCTACCGCGAGCGCAATCTGACCGCTGCGGCGAAGCGCTGCTTCATCTCGCAACCCTCGATCTCCGCGGCGATCACCAACCTCGAGGCCGAGCTCGGCACCACGCTGTTCATCCGGCACAAGAAGGGCATGGCGCCGACGGAATCTGCCGCGCAGTTTCACGGCATCGCCCGCAAGATCATCGACGAGGCGGACGCGGCGCGAAACCTGTTTCGCAAGCCGGCGACGAAGCAGGCGCTGACGCTCGGCCTGTTGCGGACGCTCGATCAGGCCCGGACCATCGCCCTGCTGAAGCCGCTGACCGGCAACGCCGATCTCGCACTTCGGCTGGTCGGCGCCAGCCAAAAGTCCGACGCGCGGATCGTCGCGAGAACGATGATCGTACCCGGCGAGCACTTCATCCCGCTCTGGAGCGAGCGCTACGTCGCGGCCCTGCCGCCGTCGCATCCCCTCACCCTCAAGGAGACGCTGCGAACCAGCGACTTCGCCGGCGTTCCGATGATCGATCGTTGCCATTGCGAGCAGCAGGAGTTTTTCAAGCGCACCGCGCCGCCGCGCAAGCCGGTGGCGATCGCGGAATCGGAGGAGTGGGCGATGGCGCTGGTTGCGGCCGGGGTCGGCGTCGCGATCGTCCCCGAAGGCGTGGCGCGCGGTAATCCGGATGTGGCGGTGCGTGCGATCGATGTCGACGTGACGCGCCAGGTCGGCCTCGCCTACCCCTCGGCCCATCCGCCCTCCGATGCTCTGAAGGAGTTCATTGCGAGCCTGCCGCGGCAGGCTAACAGCCGCCGCGCCAGGTCCGCAATCAAGAAGGTGAAACGGGCCTAGCCCTTCGTCACCACGGCCTGGCCCGTGACCGGCCCGGAGACCAGCGGCGCATTGGCGGTGAGCCGGGCGAGTTCGTTGATCTGGCGTTCGGCATCCGCGGCCATGCCGTCGGGCGCCTGGATCACCAGCCGCTCCAGCGCCCAGCGATAGGACGAGATCCGCCGCTCCAGGGCCTGCTGGACCCACTGCACGATCAGCGTGTTCTCTTCCATCCGCGCGACTGCATCGGCCCGCTCGCGCGGCGACACGTCGGCGATCATGTTGAGGCTGGCACTGCGCTTGCGGTCGAGCTCGATCACCTGGATCGCCGTCGCGAAGAACGGCTCGAACCGCGTGATGTCGTCGCGCACCTGGTCGATCAGCAGCGAATAGCGCGAGGCGAACGAGCGATGCGGCTCGTCGATCAGGTTGCGGCCATACGCGGTGCGGTCGAACACCGCCTTCTGCCGCCACGGCGAAGGCAGCGGCTGGTAATCGCCGAACACGCTCTTCCATGCCGGCCGCGACAGCGGCGGCTCGACGAACTGATAGGCGAGATCGCGCAGCTGGCGTTCGTGTTCGGTGAGCTGGAATTGCGAGGCGTTCTTGCCGATGCTGCCGGTCGCCTCGGCGCCCATCCAGCGATGCATGTCGTCGTTGCGGAAATCAGCGCGGGTGCGGCCGAAATCGCCGCCGCTACAGCCCGCGAGCGCTGAGCCCGCCACCAGCAGGATCAGCGCCGGGAGTGACCGCCGAACGACGATCCGCTGCACAGGCTCGGGCATTGCACGCTGTCCGCGATCAGGAGCGGCGTCGGCGCCGGCGGCCCTGCGCAGTGCCCTGCTCCGGTCCGCGACCACCGCCGGTCTCCTCCGTCGTTCGCTCGATCCGGACGACGGGAAGGATCAGCACGGTCCCCATGCCTTCGCCGGCAGCACCGGCCATGCTCGGCCGCCGTGCAGCCGCATCCGCCGGAAACTCAACGATGGTGCCCATGTTCCGTTCTCTCTGGCCCCGCACGGACATGATTTGCCCCGCGCACGCCGAGTTAAGAACGGGCATGGTTAACGACATCTTAAACTGCCGATACGGACGGTTACGGATATGGCGCTGTGCCTTAATGGACACGCGCAAATCCGAGCATTCGCCTTCACGGCTTGTTTTCCTTAACTGCGTCTTAAAACAGCCTGCGTAGGCTCGCTGCCACAGGGTTTTTCAAACCGAATCTTACTGGCAAGTCGCGTACGCCGAGATGAGCGCAGCTCCGCTATTTCCTGGTTTCGATGGGCTGATGACGCTCTCCCGTCGTGAGGGCGTCGACATCCGCCCCACGCTGCTGCGCGTCCTGACCGACCTCTATGTGCAAGCCAGCGCACACTCCGCCGATGAAGAGCGCCAGTTCGTCGAGCTGACGTCGCGCCTGATCGACGAGGTCGACGATGCGACCCGCGCCGCGGTCCGCGCGCGGCTTGCGATCTATCCGGCAACGCCAGCCCGGATCATGGACAAGCTCGGGCTGCGGCGCGCCGGACCGGACCAGCCGATGCCGGCTGCTGCGCCGATTGCCCCGTCCGCAGCGTCAACGCCGCAGGCGAGGATTCCGACCGAGGCCGAGCAGCGGATGGCGGCGAGCCTCGCGATGCGGCCGAACGATGCCGCCGAAATCTCCGACATGTTCTTTGCAGCCAGTGCCAAGGAACGCGCGCAGATCCTGCACAATCTGCAGGAGACGCCGCTGAAGGCCGCGGCACGGATTCCGGCCGCCCGCGCCGCGCGCGCGATCCATATCCTGGAGATGGCCGCGTTTGCCGAGGACCTCGACAACTTCACGCTCGAACTCGGCGAAGCACTGATCCTGCCGTCGCGGATCGCCGCCGACGTCGTCAACGATCCCGGCGGCGAGCCGCTCGCCTGCGCGATGCGGGCGCTCGACGTGTCGAGCGCCGCCTTCCAGCGCATCCTGATGTTCCTCAATCCGGAAGCCGGCTCGTCGGTCAACTATGTCTACCGGCTGTCGCGGCTCTACGATCGCCTGAGCGAGCGCTCGGCGCTGGTGATGCTGGCGGCCTGGCGCGGCTCGACCATGGCGGTGGCCCGCAACAAGTATCGCTCGTCGCTCTATGATGACGAGCGTCATCGCGTCCGCGCAGCGTCGCCGCAGACGCGATCCACGGTGCAACCGGGCAGCGCGCCCGCCATTCGCAACCAGAAATCCGGAAGCTAAGCCGCGACCATCGCCTTCTAGCTTTATTCCGGGCATGCGTGGACTCGCTGGCGCGGCAAGCTCGTCGTGCCGCCCTGCCACCCGCCCCGCCGATTAACTCAGGGTGGCGAACGCGGCCGGCGTGAACTCGGCGATCTCGCGACCTTGCCGTACTTTCTCAAGCCAGGCGGCATCCTGCAGCAACGCGCGTCCGACCGCGACCAGGTCGAACTCGCCGCGTTCCAGCCGCCTGAGCAGTCCATCCAGCGGCGTGGATTGGGCGGTCTCGCCCGCCAAGGATGCGTAGACGTCGCCAGACAGGCCGACAGCGCCAACGGTTATCGCGGTGACCCCCGTGAACTTCTTCGCCCAGCCGGCCAGATTCAGCTCCCGATCGATCTCAGGGAAAGCGGGCTGCCAGAACTTTGGCTGTGAGAGGTGGAAGGCATCCGCTCCAGCGTCGACAAGGACGGAAAGCCATTGTTCCAGCGCCTTCGGCGTCGCGGCCAGCCGTGCACCGAAGTCTTTCGGCTTCCATTGTGAAAGGCGGAGAATCACCGGGAAGCCCGAGGTCACCACCGACCGGATTGCGTTCAGAATCTCGACCACGAAGCGAGAACGCTCGACGAGCGTCGAGCCACCGTATTCGTCGTCGCGCAAGTTGAGATGGTCGTAGAAGAACTGATTGATGAGATAGCCGTGCGCCCCCATCACCTCTATGCCGTCGAAGCCGAGCCGCTCGGCATCCATTGCTGCCTTCGCGAACGCGTCGATGATGTCGGCCACGTCGGCCTCGCTCATCGGCTGGTTGATGCGCTCGCCTGTCACTGAAAGCCCCGAGGGACTTTCATAGGGCGCCGGCGGTGTCCAGTCCGGTACCGCGTTCGAGAGCTTATGCCCCACATGAACCAACTGCGGCGCGATGCGCCCGCCTGCTGCGTGAACCTCGTCCACCACCTTCTTCCAGCCGGCGAGCGCCGCCTCGCCGTGGAAGCGGGGCATATCGGGCTCGTTGAGCGCGGCCGGGCGGCCGACCCCTGTCGCCTCGGTGATGATGAGACCGACGCCGCTCTCTGCGCGGCGGCGATAATAGGCAGCGACCTCGGCGGTGGGTACGCCGCCCGGCGACATCGACCGCGTCATCGGAGCCATCACGACGCGGTTCGGCAGGTCGAGGGCGTTCAGGCGGTAGGATCTGAACAGGACGTCAAGACTGGACATGGGATGTTCCGGGGCGCGAGAGACAGTCGACCAGAGTGCATTGATGCAAGCCGTCGTCAGGCGTTTCGCTCGTTTGGTTATCAGGGACGCGCCGGCCGACTCACGCGGATGCGCTCACCGGCTCGGCCCTTGGC